>JBGQGR010000171.1:0-6672 GCA_041497495.1 Anaerolineae bacterium
GTTGGTCTGTTACGGCCGATCAGTTTGTTCCCCTTCCCGGAAGAACGCCTGTCACAATTGGCGGATGATGCGCGCGGTTTCCTCGTCGTCGAAATGAATGCGGGACAAATGATCGATGATGTGAAGATTGCCGTGGGCGGACAGGCGCCCGTGGAATTTTATGGACGCATGGGCGGCATGGTGCCGCTGCCCGATGAAATTCTGGCGGCGATCGCCAAACTCGATCAAGCCACACTGCGATCACACAAAGTTTCCAGTGCGCGCACCAGTCACGCGCAGCCTGAGCCAATGTTAGGAAGATAATCGATGGCAACTCAATTGAACGAACAAGTAGTCTATCAACGACCTGAAACTTTGAGCAACGTCTTCACGCATTACTGTCCGGGCTGCACCCACGGGATTGCTCATCGCTTGGTGGCGGAAGTGATCGATGAGTTGGGCATCCGCGAAAAAACGATCGGCGTCGCGCCGGTGGGCTGCTCGGTCTTTTGTTACAACTATTTTGAATGTGACTTCGCCGAAGCCGCACATGGCCGCGCGCCCGCGATGGCGACCGGCCTCAAGCGCGTGATGCCGGACAAGGTCGTATTCACGTATCAAGGCGATGGCGATCTCGCTTCGATCGGTTTGGCCGAGATCATGCATGCAGCGCTGCGCGGCGAGAACATCACCGTGATCTTCATCAACAACGCGATCTACGGCATGACCGGCGGACAGATGGCGCCCACCACACTGCCCGGTCAAAAGACAACTTCATCGCCAAACGGCCGCGACATAGAGATGAGCGGCTTCCCGATCAAGATGAGCGAACTGATCGCACAGATGCAGGGCGCAACGTTCGTCGCACGGCGCAGCCTGCACAACCCGACCGAGATCCGCAAAGCGAAGAAGTCCATCAAGCAGGCGTTCGAGAATCAGATCAACGGTTTCGGCTTCTCGATGGTTGAGCTGCTGTCCAGCTGCCCGACGAACTGGGACATCAATCCGGCTGACTCACTCAAATGGATCGAGACGCAGATGGTGCCAGTATATCCGTTGGGTGATTATAAGAATGCGAAGAACTGATGTGTGGGTAGGACTCCCATGCCCTGCCTTGTTCGGCGGCGTGGGAGCCGCCATTGCTAATTGATTGGAGACCCCTATGCAACAAGACATTATCTTCAGCGGCTTCGGCGGACAAGGCGCGTTGTTCGCGGGACAACTCCTGGCCTATGCGGCGATGGATGCGGGCAAGCACGTAACGTGGATTCCGTCCTATGGGCCGGAGATACGCGGCGGCACGGCGCACTGCGTCGTGATCATTTCGGATGAAGAGATCGGCTCCCCATTGGTGCGCAATCCGGCCAACGTCGTCGCGTTGAACAATCCATCCGTGGAAAAGTATGAGCCGCTGCTCGCGGCGAACGGCAACTTGATCTACAACTCGTCGCTCACATCGCACGTCATTACACGCCGCAACATTTATGCGCTGCCCATTCCGGCCAGCGATATCGCCGCCGAGTTGGGCCACGCGCAATTACTCAACATGATCATGCTCGGCGCACTGATCGATCGGACGGAGGTGTTACCGCTCGAGGCGATCGATCAAGCACTGAACGATCACATCCCGGCCCATCGGCGCGAACTGCTCGAATTGAACAAGCTCGCCCTGCGGCGAGGGATCGAAATCGCACATGCGGTTTTAGTACCTGCTTAATTAAATTGACATGCGCCGCAGTTAATCTGCGGCGCAAACATTTCTGATCACATCCTAAGGAGCAAAAGTTAGAATGACAACACCCTGGGCAGAACGCTACGCACTGCGAACACATAGCATGAGCAGTTCGGCGATTCGTGAACTGCTCAAACTCACACAGCAGCCGGACATCATTTCCTTCGCGGGCGGTTTACCCGCACCCGAATTGTTTCCGATCGAAGAAGTGAAAGCGGCGTGCGATGTCGTGTTGAGCGAGAACGGATCGCAAGCGCTGCAATACAGCACGACCGAAGGTTACGTGCCGCTGCGCGAATTATTAGTGAGGCACATGGCGCGTTATGGCATCAAGGTGGATATTGATAACATCGTGATCACATCGGGTTCTCAAGAAGCCTTGGACTTGATCGGCAAACTATTGATCAATCCCGGCGATCGCATCCTGACTGAGAATCCCACTTACCTCGGCGCGCTGCAAGCCTTCAGTGCCTATCAAGCGCAGTATGTCACCGTGCCGATCGACGACGACGGCCTGCAGGTCGGGCGGCTCGAAGCCGCACTGCGCGTCGGCCCGAAGTTCATGTATATCCTGCCCAATTTTCAAAATCCCGGCGGCGTGACGTTATCGGCGACACGCCGCTACGATCTGATCGCGCTCGCAGAACAATACGGCATCCCGATTATCGAAGATGATCCATACGGCCAACTGCGCTACGAAGGCGATCACATCAAGCCACTGGTCGTGCTCGATTCGGAATATTTGGAATGCAGCGATAATGGCGGCTATTCCGGCAACGTGATCTACACCAGCACCTTCAGCAAGACACTCGCGCCGGGCTTGCGCTTAGGCTGGGTCGTCGCGCCGAAAGATGTGGTGTCGAAGTTAGTCATGATGAAGCAAGGCACCGATCTGCACACCAGCACATTCGATCAGATGGTCGCCTGTGAAGTGGCGCACGGCGGTTTCCTCGATCGGCACATCAAGACGATCCGCGAGGTGTATCATCATCGGCGCGACGTGATGCTGAATGCGTTGGAACGCTATGCGCCCGAAGGTGTCAAGTGGACGCGACCGTTAGGCGGTTTGTTTTTGTGGGCCACGCTGCCTGAATCGATCACGGCAGTCGATGTGTTGAAAGAAGCAATCAAAGAGAATGTCGCTTTCGTGCCGGGTGACGCCTTCCATCCGAACGGCGGCGGACACAACACCATGCGCTTGAATTTTAGCAACGCCGGTGATGACATGATCGAAGAAGGCATCCGCCGCATGTCGATCGCAATCAAGCAGCGACTGACGAAAACGTCGACGATGTTTTCGCTGTCATAGAATCTGATAGTAGGGGCGAGCAGCTGCTCGCCTGGAAATCCGATCGGGTCTACCCGCCTAATCGGATTTTTTTGTTTGCCCACGCGCCACCTGAGTTTTATTTTTGCTCGATCTCGGTGTATACTCTAAGCATCCTACCCACTCACTCATTTTCACACCACATGGAGGCAACAGCATGGACGTTCACCTTGGAACAACCCACATTTATGCGCTTAACCCCGCCCTCGATTTTGCAGCTGCGCAACAGCAGGCCATCGACAAACGCTTGAACATCGTGGCGGGCGGACTCGGCGGATTATTGTCGAGGCCCAAACCGGAAGAAGTCGATCTCACGTATTCCGAAACTCGATACGAAGCCTTCTGGCATTTGGTCTGCACGGTGCGCTATACCTTCGAGCGCAAAAAGGATTTCAACGTCGCAGTCACGGGCAATGAAGTTCGCAAAGTAACTTTATTGGGCCAAGAGTTTGAAGTGGCCGCGCCGCCACCTGCGCAAGGCGGCGGTGGTCTGTTGCAGCAGATCGGCATCGGCGGCGCAGCCCACACCTTCACCCTCCCCGGCGTGGAATACTGCGTCGATGAAAACAAGCAGGAGCGTTTCCTCGATGCGGCGACGGGGCAAGTTCTTCAAGCAGCGGCTGAATACGTGAAGAAAGACAAATCGGAAATTGTCGATCTGGCGCTGCTGACATCAGGCGAAAATATCGTCGTGCTGCCACAGCAATCCGCCAGCAAAATCGCCAAAGCCTTGTTGGCGACAATGGTCAAACAAATTCAAGCCGACAAAATTCTGGAAGACGCCGTCCAGATTGATACGCTCGATTTGTACTTTCGGCCGATCTACGCCTTTGAGTTTACGTGGAAGACCAAGAGCAAGACCGGCGTAGTCGAATTCGATGCGGCGACCGGCAATATGATCGCCGGCAAAGTGGCGCGCGGCAAAGCCGATAAGCCGATCATGAAAGAAGAACTGTTCGACATCAACACCGAGACGGTCACTTCGCTCGTGCCGACGGCGGCGGGCAATGTGAAGCTGGTGAGGGCGTAAGCTAATCCTTTCGGGTGTTGAAAACCCGATAGGTTTTGTGAGGAAACTATGGACATTCAATTAGCCGATCAACGCATCTTCACGCTCAGCGAAAAAATCACGTCCGATCAAGCCAAGCAGCGCGCGATGGATAAGCGCGTCCAAATTTTCATCAGCGGCCTCGGCTCGATGATCTTGCAGCGCCCCAAGGCGGAAGAGATCGAACTGCTCGGCACGCAGAAACGCTTCGAGCCATTCTGGCATGTAGTCTGCGCCACACGCCATGTCTACGATCGATCGAGCAAGTTCAACGTGCCGGTCGCGGGCGCGGAAGTCAAATCGATCACGCTGCAAGGCACGGATTATCCTGTGACCAATCACGCGTTCACCCTGAGCGCGCTGGAGCATTGCACGGAAGAACATCGCGAGCAGATTTTCGTGAATGGTGTGAACGGAGAGAAGGAAGAACTCGCCTCGGTGATCGGCGGTGCAAAAAATGAAGTGACCGATCTCAATACTTTCACTACCGATGATAAAGCCATCGTCGTGCCGCCGGAAACGCGCGCCTCATTCGTCGTGCGGCAGATTTTGCAGCCAATGCTAAAGCCGGTGCAAGCCGATGTGATCCACGAAGAAACAGTCACAATCGAAGCCGTCGATCTATATTATCGGCCCATCTACGCCTTCGAATTCAAATGGAAGCCAAAAGACAAAACGGGCGTGGCCGAATTCGATGGTATTACGGGCGAGATGCGCAACGCCAAGGCGCTGCTACAACAGATGAATATCCCACTCACCCGCAACGCGTTGTTCGATATCGGTGCAGACACATTAGGCATGTTGGTGCCTGGCGCAAACATCGCCTTGAAGTTGGCTAGAGTAGCGATGGATAAAGACAAATATTAAGGACACTCCGCCGTTGGAGCTGCTGGCCCTAGTTGTGAAACGGGCCGGGATGCGCCAGCGCAAGCATGAAACAAATGATTGGGACACGGATTGCGCGGATGATCACGGATTTTATTTTTTGTTTTATCCGAGCAATCCATAAAATCTGTGGCCAAATGATCAGCGGCCAACAGCTGGAACTTTCTGCTGGCCGCTTCGTCTTTTCAAGGGGAGGATACTCATCATGAAAAATTTTCTCAAGCTAATTTACGTTGTTTTAGTGCTTGCGCTGGTCGGCTGCACCGCTGCGCCAGCGACCAGCGTTCTGACGAACGATCCGTTCGTCGTGTATCATCGATCGGGCGGCTTCGGCGGCTTCGACGAGACGTGGTCGATCTATGCCGATGGCCGGATCGATCATTCCGGTCGGGGCGCAGGCTCAGCGGGCCAGCTCACTCCCGATCGGGTGAACAGTTTGATCGCCACGATCCGATCGATCGATCTCACTCCGATCAAAGATTCGTACATCGGCGCAAATACTTGCTGCGATCGATTCACTTATGAGATCACGATCAATCTCGACGGCAAAACAAAATCGATCAAGACCATCGATGCCGCCGAAGGCGAACCGGCCGCGTTGACGCAACTGCTGGGCACGATCAACAGCGCGCTGAAATAAGTTCAATTTCGCACAGTGCCGATCCGCTTAAAATTTGACAGGATTTTGGCGCGGTGGTAACATCCCGCCCCGTAGGTGGCAGTTGGTTTCAGATCGGCGAATGTGCGGCCAGTTTTCCAGCAGTCGTCGTGATGGACGCTCTGCCCTACAGAAACTCTCGTGGGGACGAAAGGAGTCCAGTTTCATGAGCGAACGCATCACAGGCACGGTGAAGTGGTTCAGCCGGACCAAGGGGTATGGTTTCATCACCCAGCCCAATGGCCCCGACGTATTCGTCCACTACTCGGCCATCGTCGGCGACGGTTTCCGCAACCTCGACGAAGGTCAGCAAGTGGAGTTCACCGTCCAGCAAGGCCCCAAAGGCCTGCAGGCCGCAGACGTCCGAGCACTGTAAACCAACAGTTCGACGTCGATAAGATAAGCCTCGATCAGTTTTGATCGGGGTTTATTTTTTTGTGTCGATGGTGATGCTGCGGCAGATCCTAAACCCGATTGTTTTAGCGGCGCGAATCAGATCGATCAAAACCTTCGCGCGGTTAGTCCCCATAGTTGCCCGATCATCCACTTGGCGTTACAATCATTGCAGAGATTCAGAAGGGAGGCGCGATATGGATCAGCATCGAGTCTTTTACAAATGCGAGATCTGTTTGCGCGAATCGCTTACACTCAAAGACTGTCACGGCCACCAGATGGTCGAAGTGGACGCCGGCGTCGAAGGCGATGAAGTGACGCAGCCGGTTATGGATGAAGCCGGCCATTTGATGTCGCACGCGCCGAAGTGGTGGGTATATCGGCGGCAGGCTATTTCAAAAGGACTGCCGCACCGCTAAGAAGATTTGAATCGTCTGTGCGAGGACTCTGACCCTGAACGAAGTGAAGGGGCAAGAGGACGAAGCAATCTCCCTGACTGTTGGCAAATATCGCTATCAATGACTGGGATTGCTTCGTCGCAAAAAGCGCTCCGGCTCTCCCGACTTTAACGGGAACACCTGAGTGAGGGAAGGTCTGGTAAGATTGGCACATCCCATTGAAAAGAGGTGCGCCGATGGCAGACTATTCGA
>JBGQGR010000172.1:0-6670 GCA_041497495.1 Anaerolineae bacterium
ATACGCGCGACGGCACGGAGATTACCGTCGATGGCAAACCGTTCTATCGCAGCGGCGAGTTTTTGATCGTTTAGAAACCGGTTCGCCCGATCGATTTTCTGAAACCTTAGGGACGTTCCAACCGAACGTCCTTTTATTTTTAGTCGAGGAGACTACCATGAACGAGGAAACTGAAGAATCGCTGATCATCAACGGCCTGCGGATCGATCCGGTGTTGTTCACCAAAGTCAATGCGCAGCGCTGCGTGCTGGACGAATGCAAAGGCGCGTGCTGTACCGGCGGGGTGTGGGTCGATAAAGAGGCCGTGGCTGCGCTCGTGCCGCACGTCGAAGCGATCAAAGCGAACCTTCCCGAAGATCGACGCGACCCCGATATGTGGTTCTCTGCGCCGGAACACGACGAAGATTTTCCGTCAGGCATCAGCATCGGCACGAACACGGTCGATGATCCGGTGAGACCCGGCAAGCGCTGCTGCGTGTTCCTGCGCCCCGATCGATTCTGTGCACTGCAAGTGACCAATCGGCAGTTGGGCAATGAGTGGCCCGGCTTAAAGCCGTTCTACTGCGCGCTGTATCCGATCTTTGTGGGCAAAGGTGAATTATCATACGACGATGAGACGCCGCATGTCTACGAAGGCGCGACCTGCCAGCGCTTCTGCGGTGAGAGGCAGCCACTGTATAAGATTTATCAAGAAGAGATCGAGATGGTGTTAGGCGCGGAAGGATATCAGGAATTAGTGCGGTGGGCGCAACAGCGTAGTTGATTGGCGAAAGAGTAAAATGACAAGATGAAAAGCTAACAAGTAACCTGCTCTGTATCCGTAGGGCGGTGCAAGTGTGATCTCGCACAATCAAGGTCAGCCTGTCATCTTGTTACATATTACTCTAATCGGCGAATCCTTGGCCAACGGATCAACACAAACAGGCCATACATCAAGGAAGCAATCGCACCAATCGCGACGGAGAACGGCGCGCCGATGAAACTTGTGACGAAGCCGCCCTGCACGCCGCCGGCTTTCGTCGCGCCTTGAAACACAAGCGAATAGATGCTCATCAAGCGACCGCGCAGATCGTCGGGGACGATGACATGCAGCAGCGTGTTCGTCAATGCGTTTTGAATCAAGAACATGATGCCGACGACGAATAAGACCGCAAAGGACAGCCAGAACGATCGAGAAACGGCAAAGACGATCAGCGCAATCGGGAAGCCGAGATTGCCCAGCGTCAACCATCGCCCGCGCAATCGACCGGCAAATGCGCCAACGAGTAATGCGCCGATCAATGCACCGAAGCCGAACGCGCCCATCAACAAACCCAGCGGAATCGATTCGGTGGATTGGCAGACGATGCGGCTGCAGATCAGATCGTTGATCGGTTGCGCGGTGGCGGCGAGTGAACCGTTGGGCGCCTGCACGAAGAGCGGCAGCAACGTGAGGAACGGCGTCGAGAGAAAAGCCGAGACGGCGACGAGGCTCATTAAGATCAACACAATGTGATTCTGCCAGACGTAGCGCAGGCCTTCACTCAAATGGGTGCCGAGTTTGGGTTGTCGATCGCGCGATGGCTGCGGCGGGATGCGGATCAATAACAGGCCGATGATTACGGCGAGGAACGATAGGCCATTGATCAGAAACGCCGCGCCGAAACCAAGCGGGGCGATCAAGAATCCGGCGATGACCGGCCCCAACGCGCGCCCCAAGTTGAAGATCGATGAGTTGAGCGCGACCGCGCTGCCGAGATCGTTTCGGTCTTCGAGCATATCGACAATGAAGGCCTGGCGTGACGGCGTATCGATCGCATTGCCGATGCCGTTGGCCATGATCAACGCGAAGATATGCCAGATCTGAATTTGCTGCGTCAAGGTGAGATAAGCCAGCGCAAAAGCCGTCAGCATCATAACAATTTGCGCGAGGATAACCAACTTCCGGCGCGAATATCGATCGGCTAATGAACCGACGATCAACACGAGCGGCACAAGCGGTATCAGCGGAACAAAGTTGACCAGACCCAATGCCTCGCCGGGATGATCGGGTGCAAGTTGAATGACCAGCAGGGGCAGCGCCGTGTTCTGCATCCAAGTGCCGATCAGCGAGATCAGTTGTCCGAAGAAAAATAATTTGAAGTTGCGAGTGCGCAGCGCGCGCAGGGGATGAGCACCGGCACGGACTTCCGGCTCGGTCTCGTCATTTAGCGGTGCGATCATATTCAGATGGCAGCGGCCGTAGTGAGCGTGGGCAAGGTGAAAGCGAAAGTGCTGCCTTGGCCGACAGTGCTTTCGACCCAGAGGCGGCCTTGATGCTGCTCGATGGTCATCTTGCAAAACGCGAGGCCCAGGCCGGTTCCGTCGCTGGTCGCGTCGCGGCCCACGCGGGCAAACTTATCGAAGATGTGCGCTTGATCTTCCGGCGCAATGCCCGCGCCTTGATCCTGAATGCGCACCACAATGTTGCCTGCGGTATCGCTGTCGGCGTTAAGCAGCACCCGCCCGCCGCGCGGCGTGTGTCTGATCGCGTTGCTAAGCAGATTATTCACCACGCGGCTGATCAATTCCCGATCGGCCCAGGCGTACGGCAGGCTGGGGCGCACTTCCGTCCGCAGCGTTACTTCCGCATCGCGCGCGGCTTCAGCGGCTTCTTGAACGTTGACTTGCAGGAGTTCATTGATCGAGAAAGTGGCTTGCTGCAAGCGCAGTTCGCCATTTTCAATCTGGCTGATGTTGAGCACATTATAGACGGTGTTGTTGACTTCGCGCGCGTTGTTGCGCGCGCGGCCGATGAGTTCACTTTGTTCGGGGCTAAGTGAGCCGCGCTGAAATTGATCGATCGAGCGGGTGAGGGTTGCCATAGGCCGCCGCACGTTGCTGATGACGACGTTGGTAATATCTTGGCGTGTGCGCTCGGATTGTTGCAGCGAGGATCGCGTGTCATTCAATTCAGTTGTGCGGGCGGCTACCAGCTGATCGGCGCGGCGAACGAAGAAGGCGAAGCCGCTAAATAACAGCAGCATCAAGATCGATACGGTGATCAAGAATTGGCCGCGCTGCTGAATGGCCAAGACCTCCAGATCGCTGGCATTCTGATAAATCTCAAGCACGCCGATGATCTGTTGCTGCCCACCGGCAAGTGGCACGTAAGTCTCAATGATTTGACCGGCGAGGGCGGGTTCACCTGGAACTTCCGGTTCGGTATTGTCTTCCAAGAGTGAACGCGGCTGACCGGCGATTGCGCTGAGCAGTGCGTCGTTCGCCTGTGCTTGGCCCAGCGTAAAGCGGGCAGTGCTGTAAGCGATCTGGCCGATGGCATCGTATATCTTGACGCGCGGTATGTTAAGCCCGCTCAAATTGTGATCGATAACCTCTTTGACTTTGGGATTGGAGGCTAGAGATTGCAATCCGGCCGGATCAGTGATTTGGGGCAACTCACTTTGCAGTTCGATCGCTACGTGCTGCGCGAGGACAATGGCCGAAGTTTCGCGCTCGTGCGTCAGATTGTCGCGATTGATGCGAAAGAAGATTTCACTTGCGACTAAAGCCAGCAGGGCAATAATCGTCAGGCCGAACACAAAGTAATTGCGCAGCAAACTGGCCGGCCGCAGCCGCCCGTATTCGTGATTGAGACCCAGCGTGATGACGAGGATCGCAGTGCCGATCAAGAAGTGGTAAGTCCACCACGATAGATACCAAACGGTGCTGGTCTGCGAAATGACCGCCGTGATCAAGATCAACAACCCGGCCAGGATCACTCCATCCAATCGCTGATGATCAATGCGCAAGCGGATGATGTACAAGATGATGGCGATGACATACAACGAGAGCGCTGCAATGAGCGTAATCGTTATTGCGATGGGTCCGGCTTGATCCAGCACGGCTAGCTGGGCCGGGAAGGCGAAGACGACCAGGAAGAAAACGGCGTAGATGATCCATACGGCGCCGATGACCGTGCGATAGCGTTTGATCAGCACCGTGTCGATAGACGCCGGCCAGCGGATGCCGCTGAGCACAAAGAACACTGCGCCCACCACCAAACTCAATTTGGCTGACCAGCCGGAACCGGGGGTGGGCTCGGGTATCAGCGCGCCAGCCGTGGACAGGCCGTGAATCAACAATAGGCCGGCTATCAACCACAAGCCTAATGAGGCCAACAAGACTTGAGCACGCCCGGAAACTCGGGATAAGGTATTGGCCAAGCCGGCGAGGATGATGCCGGTGAAGCTGATTGCAATGACGATATAAAAATGTGCCAGCGGACTCTTCAACACAAGGTCGATCTGCGGGATGGCACGCAGCGCCAGCAGAATACTCAGCGGGAACAACAAGCTGATAACGTAATAGCGAAATGGAAGGTTTGAGGTTGCGCGGCTGTTAGCGGCGATCATCTTGGGCCGATCGGGTTGGTGGTCTGCGAAAATTATAACCGTGTGGCAGTGAATGGTCAAACGGTGCGGGCATCAAAAAAGTAGAGACGTTCCACCGGAACGTCTCTACCGTCAGGCTCCTCGACCAGGACTCGAACCTGGAACCGATCGGTTAACAGCCGATTGCTCTGCCGATTGAGCTATCGAGGAAGATTGCACTGATTATACCAAAGCGAGGCAGTAGCGTCAAGAAAAAGATTTTAGAGACGTTCCGCCGGAACGTCTCTACTCTGCAAGATAATCTCTGAGCTTGCGGCTGCGATAGGGATGCCGCAGTTTGCGCAGCGCTTTCGCTTCTATCTGGCGGATACGTTCGCGCGTGACGCCGAAGAACTGGCCAACTTCTTCCAGTGTGTGGCCTTGACCATCACTCAAGCCGAAGCGCATCTCCAATACTTCGCGCTCGCGCTCGGATAACGAATCGAGGATCGAATGGACTTGTTCTTTCAGCAGTTGCGAGGAGGCCGCATCGACCGGGCCGAGCACCGATTCATCCTCGATGAAATCGCCAAGCAGCGATGATTCTTCCAGCCCGACCGGTGTTTCGAGCGACATCGGCTCCTGGCTGATACGGACGATGCGCCGCACTTTGGCCGCGGCGCGTCGCAGTGCGCGTTCCAACACCGAATCGATCGGTTGATTCGTCGCCCAAGCGAATTGGACCGCCGCTGTCTCTTCGGGTTCCAGCAAACCCATTTCCACCGCAACTTCTTCAGAAGAGGGTTCGCGTCCCAACTCCTGCATCAACTTGCGCTGAATGCGCACCAGGCGATTGATCGTTTCCACCATGTGCACCGGAATACGAATCGTGCGCGCTTGATCGGCGATCGCACGGCTGATCGCTTGCCGAATCCACCACGTGGCATACGTGCTGAACTTGTAGCCTTTAGTGTAATCGAATTTTTCCACCGCGCGTAACAAACCGATGTTGCCTTCTTGAATGAGATCCAGAAACGAAATGCCGCGCCCGATGTAACGCTTGGCAACACTGACGACCAGGCGCAAGTTGGCGCGCGTCAAAGACTGCCGCGCGCGCGTCGATGACTCCAATATCTCTTGAGTCGATAGCTTGATCGTCCGGGCATCCGGGATCGCTTTTGTGACGGCCTTCGGCGTGGGCAGCTTGGTTTTGTTCTTCGTTGTCTGCACAATCAGCCAATCGAGTGTTTCGATCGGCTGCAGATACAACGCCACATAGGCGCTGTACAACTGGCCGAGCGCGGCGCTTAACGCGGTGCTGCGTTGTTCCGGGTCGCGCCCGCCGGCTTGCACCACCAGTAGCGAGCGCGTTGTCATCGGCGCACCCATGCGCAGCAGGCGCGTTTCTTGAATCAAGCCCGGCAGACTGATCTTCTTCAAGTGGACCTTGCGGCCCAATTTTTCCAACTGCCTCCAGGCGGCGACGAAATCAGCATACATGCCCAGCATCAATTCAACGGGCTGCGGCGATTTTTTGTTCGCCGCATGCAGTCGTTTGCGAACGCGCTCGAGTTGACCGGCCGCGCTCATCTGAATCGCCAGCCAGATTTCTTGCTGCGAATCCAGCAGGCGCACCTGGCCGATCTCTTTGAGATACATCCGCACCGGATCGTCGGCCAGATCAGCGCCGACATCGAGATCCGATTCTTCTTCCTCTTCGGTCTCGATCTCTTCCAGCTCGGCGATGTCCGGCTCGTCGGCCAATAAGCTCTCGTCTTCCTCGATCAATCCAGCTGGTGTTTCATGCCCCGGTTCTTCCAGATCGAGTTCTTCGTCGAGCAGCTCGTCGTCGTTATTCAATTCGTCTTCGCGTAAAGGTAGCAATTCAGCCTTCGATTGGCGCATCAACCCGCTTCAAGCGATCGCGCATAGCTTTGAATTTTTTTGAACCCGATCGGCTGAGTCTGTCGATTGCAAGACGTTCCCAGTCGCAGTCGGATCGCTCCGACGCAGTCTCAGCTTGTCCTGAACCCGACCGGCTAAGTGCGGCTCCACGGTTCCGTCGTGCTTTGGCGCGTTATTGTACGCGCAGTCAAGATTTGTTGCAACCGCAACAACGCGCTCGCATTCGATTGGCGCGCTTGATACAATGCTTGCGCGTCCTCAACCTGATCGTTCAACGTATCTTCGAGCAGCGCGTGCAGCTCTTGGCCTTCGCGCCGCAAGCGCCGTTCGCGCAGCCGCAAGCCCACTTGCTGCGCGTCTTGATCGATCGCCTCGCTGGTTGATCCACTCGGTACTTTGATCGCTTCGTTGATCAACGCCGATAAGTGATCGTG
>JBGQGR010000173.1:0-6626 GCA_041497495.1 Anaerolineae bacterium
GAAAACTGTGCCGCACTGTGTTGGCGCCGGTGTTGATGGCAGTTGACACCCGGTGGCCGATCCCCTGCAAGCGAGGCGCCTGCGAGTCTGTGGGCAGGCTATCCATTTTAGGTTGATGAATGTGCCCGAGGCTTTTATTCAGCAGCGCGGTGGAGAAGCCCAGAATCAATGTGACCCACACGGCTAGTCCGGCGTTGGTCAACAACACTCCCAAATCGAACGAGATGCATTTAATGCTGTCACGCTGGCAGGTGAATGTTCGCACGGCCGCCGGGATTGATAGCAACGGGCCGTTTGAGGCAGACTGGACCGCGCGAGTGATCAATTCAAAGATCGAGTGAGTTGGATCAGAGGTCGAGTCTGTTAGTTCGATCACTTGTCCGCCGGTGCCTTTGGCAAGATCGTTGGCTAACAGTAAAAGTTTGGATCGATCAGTGGGCTGCGTAGCCCGATCGGGCGCACCGAGCAACGGAGATACGATCACATGATTGGCCTCTGCGAGTTTGATCGCGCGCCCGATCGATTCCCGATCGATCCCCGGATCATCCACCGGATCGCCCAGCGCCGGACCTCGATTGGAGATTGGAATGATCACGCGCAGCGTATTTGATCGCCAAGTGAAATGCGCGGCGACATCGGCAATGGCCGCGCCCCAATCATCATCGCTGGCAACGGTCGAATTCGCGATCGAAGTTTTGACGCTGGATGTGGCGCAGTTATATGGACTGGTCACGCCGAGCAGAGTGACTTGCACATCGAAGCCGCGAGTCTGCAAGGCGGTTAAATTTTTTAGCAGCGTCGGGCACAATTCATCGATCTGGTTTAATAGCGCGCCAGACGTGTCGAAGATGATCACCGCGTCGATGCCGTGTTGTTGCTCTTGAGCATAAACACTCGGGGGCAGCGACCAACCTAAAATCAACGTGAGAGCAATGAGGCTATTGCGTAATCGATGACGCATGGGTCTCCGATCGAAGTGAGGTGGAAGTATTGTAGCACGAGTGGCGAATGGCTGATAGCGCATCGCCTAGCGTAAAATGCAAATGGACTGATTTTCCGCGATAATTGAGAGGTGCGTGATGATCAGGCCAAATGTTCTAAATTTGACCAGTTTTGAACGAGAAATGGCTAAAACCCCTTGAATTTCGGGTTTTACCCTTGATTCAGCGAGTGGGATATGTTATCATTTCCGCTGTAGTAATTCCTCGGGGTGTGAGACTCAATGTATCCAGAGAGCGAAATCCTATTTCCCAGCCGCGTCATTCCGCTGTTGGAAGACCTGCGCAGCGAAGAGTGGCAAGCTCTGGTGGAGAAGGTCAAGAATCTGCCGGAGACGCATGTTGATACACTGGCCTTTTCATTGATGATGATCAACATCGGTGGCTGCCTGACCTGCGACTTGGATTCGTATCGAGCGTCGCTGGGTTGCGCGACCTGTGCCAAGCGGACCATCAGCAGTTTCAAAGGTTCCGATAAGATTCTGAAGAAACAGTTTGAGGAAGCGAAGAAGGAAGTTAGCGCGTATATGAAATCGAACGACGCCAGCGCCGCCAAACAAGCAAAAGCGAAGTAAGCGGTTAGCCTCGATCGGCCCGGAGCATCCCTCCGGGCTTTTTGTTTTATAATGCAATGAGTCTCAGTAGATCCAAATTCTGTCGTTTAAGCGTGTCGTTGGCCTAAAGTAGTCGGGCTTGTCCAATCCGTGTAAGATTGTAGGGACCAACCAAACAATCGACGGAGGACAAGCCCATCATGGATGATACCCTGAAATTGACGGATGCCAAAGTCTTGGAACATGCGCGTGACAACTTGCGGGAGCATTTGCCCCTGACCGCGGAGGGCTCTCAGTGTACGACCGATGATTTGTTGAATGCCTTGCTGGGCGTGGCGGTGAATCGGACCACGCTGGAAGCGGTCTGCGCGGACTTGGACCTGCCCGAGGCCGAAGCCCTGCGGCGCTACTTCAATGACCAACTGCGAGTCGAGGACTTGCCGAAGTTGGAGCGGCTCTTGAATGCCGCGTTGCGCGCCGAGATTCCGAAGCGGGTCTGGCGACAGGCGCGCGACGTCGCGATCGATTTTCACGATCGGCCGTACTACGGCAAACAACCGCAAGCCGAGGGCTTGTGGGTGCGCGGCGAGGCGCGGGATGGCACCACGCGCTTCTATCGCATCGCCACCGCCTATGTGATGTTGAACGGGTTGCGCCAAACGCTGGCGATCCGCTTTGTGTTGCCCGCGCTGACGGTCGTCAGGGTGCTGGGCGATCTGATGAAAAGCCTGAAAACACTGGGGATTCGACCCGATTGCCTGTTTCTGGATAAGGGCTTTGCGAGTATCGCCGTGATGAAGTATCTGACCCATCGACACCAATCGGCGTTGATCGCCTGTCCGATCCGCGGCAAACAGGGTGGAACGCGGGCCTTGTGCAAAGGCGCCAAGAGTTATCGAACCCCCTATACCTTTGAGTCGGGCGAGCAGACCTTTCGCGCGACCTTGGCGGTCTGCCGCAGTTTTACGACGGCCAAACGCAGCCAGCGCTTGAAGCGGCGCGCCGTCTGGTTGATTTATATCTTGATTCATCTCGACCTCTCGCCGCGCCAAGCGCGGCGCTGGTACCGCCACCGATTTGGCATTGAAAGCAGTTATCGCTGCGCGGGTCAGGTGCGTGGCTGGACGACCTCGCCCAATCCGGCCTATCGGTTTGTCTTGATCACCGTGAGTTTCGTCTTGCTGAATGTCTGGTTGCATCTGCGTTGGGTGTTCACCCAGGTGGCCCGCCGGGGCCGGCGTTGGCTCAACGTGACCGAGTTTCAACTGTCGCGGCTGGCCAAGTTCATTCGTCGTGCGCTCGAACGGCAGTATGGCTGTCGGATCGCTATTCAAGCGACGGTGGCACCGCGGCTTTGATATTTGCCGAATTTGGATCTACTGAGTCTAACCGCCGAGATCGCAAAGAACGCAGAGAAATTAATATTAACTCAGCGATCTCCGCGTTCTCCGCGGTGAGAAAATAATTCATGAAAAGAAAACCGTTACTTGCTATCGGGATCGTCGCACTTATTGCGATTGCCTTCTTCGCCCGCGACGCGATCCGATCGGCGATGTTCGGCGTAACAGGCGAAGAGAAGCTGCTGTCGCAAGTGCGCGGCTCGATCGATTACTTGGCCAACTTCACGCGTGCGATGCCGGATACGGCCGAGGCGATCACGACGACATTCGCTGGCATCAACCCGTTCGGGGTGAATACTTTTCTCGAACAGGAAGTCGAACCGGTCAAACGCGATCGGCAACTTCAAATGATCCAGGACGCCGGGTTCAAATGGATCCGCCAACAATTTCCGTGGGCTGATATTGAAATCTCGGCGAAGGGCAACTTTGATGACTGTCGCAATCCACCCTGCATCAGCGCGTGGACGAAGTACGATAACATCGTCGAACTCGCTGCACAGCACCAGATCAATATCGTTGCGCGATTAGATGCTCCGCCTAAGTGGGCGCACTCGACGCCCGGCGATTTTGCGCCGCCGACGAATCTGAATGACTACGCTGATTACGTGGCCGCAGTCGCTTCTCGCTACACAGGCCGGATCAAGTTCTATCAAATTTGGAACGAGCCAAACAATTATCCAGAGTGGGGCGAACAGCCGATCGATCCGGAAGCATTCACTCAATTATTGTGTGCGGCTTATCAGCGCATCAAGCAGGTCGATCCTGATGCGAACGTCCTCGCGCCCGCGTTGACGCCCACCATCTCGCTCGATCCGGGGCCGGGGCCGGGTACTGGACTAAACGAATTTATTTTCTTGCAGCGGATGTATGATGCGGGTGCGGCTCAATGTTTCGATATCATGTCGGCGCAGGGATATGGCTTATTTACCAGCCCAACGGATCGACGCTTGCGACCGCGCGTCGTCAACTTTTCGCGGCCGATGTATATTCGCGACATCATGGTCAAGAACGACGACGGCCACAAATCGATCTGGATCAGCGAGATGAATTGGAACTCGGTGCCGGACTCGATCGCCGACATGCGCTTCGGCCAGGTGACGATCGATCAACAGGCGCGTTATCTGCCGCTGGCTTACGATCGCATCCAGCATGAATGGCCGTGGATTGGCGTTGCGTTCACGTGGTACTTCAAACCAGCCACCGACGCAGAAAAAGATCAGCCCAAGTATTACTTCCGCTTGATCGATCCGGATTTCACGCGGCTGCCGGTGTATGATTCAATTAAGGCATATGCGAATCAAAAATAACCACGGATTACACGGATTTCACTGATTAGTCCTCATCCGCAAGGCATGCTTAACGTCATTCCCGCGAAGGCGGGAATCCAGAGCGAAATAACTGGACACCCGCCACCACGAGTGTGAGAATGCGTAAAATGAATGATTAAAAAACAAATACTAAATCTACGTAATCAGTGTAATTCGTGGTTTTAATTCATATGCGACCTTCTCGCTCAACTATTATTCTCCTTCTCATCCTAGTCTTCGCCGCTGCGCTGCGCTTCTACCGCATCGATGCGCAATCGTTCTGGAACGATGAAGGCAACAGCGCACGGATCGCAGAACGATCACTGCAACTGATCACCGAAGGTGCCGCGGGCGACATCCATCCGCCGTTGTATTACTACGTTCTTCATTTCTGGCGTGGCGCGTTTGGATCGAGCGAGCTAGCGTTGCGATCGCTCTCCGCGATTCTTGGCAGCGTGTTGGTGTGGCTCACCTATTTGATAGCCAAACGCTTATTCGCTGTAAAGATCGGTCTGGTCGCCGCCCTCGTCGCTGCGATCGATCCGTTCCAGATTTACTACTCGCAAGAAGCGCGGATGTATATGCTGCTGGCTGTCATCGGCGCGGCATCGACGCTTGTGCTGATTCAGTTGCTTGAACGATGGTCGATCGGTCGAGGAGTAAGGGGCGAGGAGCAACCTGTCTCCGTTTCGCTACGAGGGCGCACCTCGGGAGCAAGGGGCAAGGTCGGCCTATCATCTCTTAATCTTGTCATCTTGTCATTACTTTACGCGCTTGGTCTCTACACTCACTACGCCTTTCCCTTCGTCATCGTAACTCACTTCTTGATCGTTATTGCGTGGGCCTTGACCGATCGAAAGCGATTGCTGCGGCATGTCATCACCTGGATTGGAATTGGTGGGGCGGCTGGCATACTCTTCATTCCGTGGCTGCCGATCGCGATTCGACAGATCGCCACGTGGCCTTCAACGCCTGATGCGATCGATACCGGCGCGATGCTGCTCGACACCATGCGATTGTATGTGCTGGGCCCGACGTTCCCGACGGCCGATGCAACGCTCGCGCTGCTGATCGCTGGATTCTTTGTGCTTGTGAGTTTGTGGAATCCCGATTCGTTCGATGAGCCGCAGGCCGATGAAACTCATCCGCTGCCGCACGCGCTACGTTCCGGTTCGATCGTATTGTGGTGGCTGATCCCGATCGCTTTGATCTTCGGTTTTGGCTTGTTCAAAGAATCGTACCTGAAATTTTTGTTGATCGGCTCACCTGCATTTTGTATTTTGCTGGGACGCGGCATCGTTACTGCGTTTGGCATTGCGCGCAACGCACTGCAAATGCCGAAGGAACTAGCGGGTACGCCGCTGCTCAGTTTCGGCTGGTCGATCGTGATGATCTTCCTCGTCGTGCTGATCGCGCTGCCGACGACGACTTCGCTGGGTAATTATTACTTCGATCCGAAATACGCGCGCGATGATTATCGCGGCATCGCACAAACCATCACCGGCTTGCAGCATGACGGCGATGCGATCATTCTGGATGCGGCCAATCAATGGGAAGTGTTCACGTATTACTATCCTGACGGGCCGAATGTCTTTCCGCTTCCGAAGCCACGGCCGATCGATCCAGCGGCGATCGAAGCGCAACTAAGTGACATCGTCACAAAGTATAAGCGGCTGTTCGTGTTGTACTGGGGCGACAGCGAAGCCGATCCGCAGAAAGTGATCGAGTCGTGGCTGGACGCGCACACTTACAAAGCGAGTGAACAATGGTACGGCTCTGTACGCTTTGTCACTTATGCTGTGCCGAGCGTTTCATCGGACAAGCCGACTCAACTCAGCGGTGTGCGTTTCGGCGATCATTTTGTCTTGGATGGCTATACTTTGTCAACGCCGCTACTTGCGCCGGGTGATATCCTGCAACTCGATCTTTATTGGCACGCCGATGCCATTATTACTGATCGATACAAAGTTTTTGTGCATATGCTTGATCCAAATGGAAAAATCGTTGCGCAAACTGATCGAGAGCCGGGCGGGGGATTAGTGCCGACAACGATCTGGCAGCCGAATCAAACCATGATCGATCGATATGGTGTGTTGATTCCGGCAGATGCTGCGGCTGGAACTTACTCGATCGAGATTGGGTTATATGATTTCAATAATACGCGTTTGAAGATTGATGCGGGGGGAGATGCCTTGAATCTTGTGCGGATCGTCATTGCGAGTTCTTCGACTTCGCTCAGGATAAACTCCGCGAAGCAATCTAAGTGATTGTCGTTGAGATTGTCACGCCGCTGCGCGGCTCGCAATGACGTGTCGATCTGAAGACGCCTCGTTAAATTCGAATGGAGTTACTATGAAACGCTATTTA
>JBGQGR010000174.1:0-6605 GCA_041497495.1 Anaerolineae bacterium
CCGGCGGTGATTTGTCCGCCCGGCGAGTTGATGTACATGCGAATTTCTTTGTCCGGGTCCTCGCTGTTCAAATACAGCAGCTGCGCGACGATCACATTGGCGACTTGATCGTTGATCGGCGTCCCGAGGAAGATGATGCGCTCTTTGAGCAGCAGCGAGTAAATGTCATACGCGCGCTCACCGCGGGCATCTTGCTGCACAACCATCGGGATCAAATTCAGTGGTGATTCCATTTGCGACTCCTTGTGAGATGAGTTGAACATCGTGGCGTCGATTATATCTGTTCGATGTTCACTCTGAACTGATCGAATCTACAGGTTGCGGTCGATCTAATAGAACTCTAACACATTTACCAATTAACAATGCTCAATGAGCAATGCACAATAACGGGAGGTGCAACTTTTCAAGTCGAGCAAATCAGAGCCGTCTTTGCGAGGCGCATCTTTTCGCGCCGAAGCAATCTCAGTTGAGTGTCGTGGGGATTGCTTCGCTTTGCTCTCAACGACGATGGTAATTTTTCTTACGACCAGAAAAAGTTGCACAGTTGTAGATGGCTTAGCTCGATACTTCACCTTTGGCAATCGCTGCCGCTCGATCGACACCCGCCTGGCTTAATAGATCGAGCCGGATCGCCTCCCGATTTTTCTCGTTCGATAATGCCGTGCGGGCTTCCTCGGCGCGCGGACCGTACATTTCAACCATCTCGTTAATCCGTTTATCGATCGCTTCGTCGCCGACCTCCAGACTTTCGGCTTTAATCAATTCACCCAATACCAGACCGCGCTTCAATCGAATCTCGGCAGTAGGCCGGAGTTCTTCGTGATATTCTTCTTCCGTTTTGCTGAGCGCCTTCAAGTATTCCTTCATGGTCATGTTCTGATCTTTCAGGCGCTTCTCCGTTCGCTCGATCAGCGAATGGATCTCAGCATCCACCATCTGCGGCGGAAATTCGATCGCGGCGATCTTGACGAACTCATCGATCGCTTTGTCGGAATACTGTGAATCGATCTGCTGCTGCTGGGTCGCCAGCAACTCTGATCGGATTTTTGCTTTTAACGCATCGAGTGTCTCATAATCACCCACGGTTTGGGCTAAAGCGTCGTCGAGTTCGGGTAGTTCACGCTTCTTCAATTCGATCAGGTGTACTTTGAAGTCGGCCGTCTTGCCCCGGAAGTCGCCGTAGTTGTCGGCGTCAGGCACCACAATCGAGAATTCCTGATCTTCACCGGGCCGCATACCAATGAGGTGACTCGGCAGATCGATGTCTTCCGCCGGATCAACGGGATCGATCGGCTTGGCTAAATTGATGTTGGCCGCTTTTTGATTGAGGAACGGCTTGCCCTCGACGGTGCTTTCGACGTCGACAGTCGCCACCATATTATTATCGGCGACTGCGTCATCGCCGGCCGGTTCGATGATCGCCTGATTCTCGCGCACATGTTCCAGTTGGTGTTCGACATCATGCTCGTCGACTTTTGGCTCCTCATACGGCACACGCACGCTCTTGTAGTCGCCAAGTTTCACTTCGGGGGCGAGCGGCACCAACATCTTCAGCACCAATGGATCGAGTTGCATATCTTCCATCGAGCCGGGCCCAAACGGATCGATGTTGTGCTGATCGAGCGCTTCCTTGTAAACTTCCTGGCCTAGTTCATCGATCGCTTCGTCATACAAGGCTTGCTTGCCCAGCATCTGCTCAACGACGTTGCGCGGCGCTTTGCCTGGTCGAAAGCCGGGAATCTTATATTTTTGCTGCAATCGCTTGGATGCTTTCGCCAGCGCCGCCTCGACGCGTTCTGACTCGACCTCGATCGTCAAGCCCATCTGGCGGTTATCGCGTGGTTCAGTTGTAACTTTCACTATTTACCTCGTTGAATTGGATGTTTGAAGTTGGAAGTTAGAAATTGGTAGACGTCTTCCAACATCCAATCTCCAATTTTGAGTGGGGACGGAGGGACTTGAACCCTCACACCTTACGGCACATGCTCCTAAGGCATGCGCGTCTGCCAATTCCGCCACGTCCCCGAAATTTTCGCTTGTCATGCTGAGTCCCGAAGGGACGAAGCATCTCGGCTTATAGTGCGAGACCCTTCGCTCACCTGCACTGCTCCGCATTGCGGTGCAAGTGTCGCTCAGGGTGACAATCCATTCTTCGCGGATGATTATACCCGTCTCGTGCAATCGCCGCAAATGAATGAATGAAAAGTGACTGGCGATAGGCGATATGCAATCAGCTAATTGATCATTGTTCATTGATCATTTATACTATGCGTGCGGGGCTGTGATTCAGGCAGCGCGATCAATGTGAATGTGTAGCTAATGATCTTGGATAAATAGATTGTCGTATAGCTCGATGTCAAGGCTAGCATATGAATCGTCGAGAGAAAATATCCATAATTGCCACTATAGCTTTCTTTGGTTTAGGGTTGTTGAGCAATATCCTTGATCATTCTGGTAATGCCCAAGCTGCGCGCATTGCTGGAATTGGTGGATTCATTGATTTTGCATACTTGGGGTTTGAACTTCTGGTTTGGCCTGAGTTTTCTATACTATACAGAATTAACAAGCGCTGGACTCCAATCGAATTGGCGCGATTAGGTGGATGTGCGGGCATGCTGTTTGCACTTGGTGTAGTGGCCATTATGATCTATTACTTGTTCAATCCACAGCCGTAAATTTTCAATTTCGGCACGTTGGGATTGATTCACATATCATTCATCACGCATCACGAACCATAAATGCAAAACGATCCTCTTATCGGCAAACAACTCGGTCCGTATCAAATTCTCGAACCGATCGGGCAGGGCGGCATGGCGACGGTCTACAAAGCCACGCAGCCCAGCATGAATCGCACGGTGGCGATCAAAATTTTGTCGCCGCAGATGGCGAGCAATGCCACCTTCATCGCGCGCTTCAAGCAGGAAGCGCAGATGATCGCTTCGCTGGAGCACGCGCACATTCTGCCCGTTTATGATCTCGGCGAACAAGATGGCATCGTCTACATCGCCATGCGTTACATGGGCTTCGGCTCATTGCAATCGCGCATCGCAGCCGGCATGGTCGCACTGCGCGATGTCGCGCGCTGGCTCGAACAAGTTGCTTCGGCGCTCGATTACGCGCACGAACGCGGCGTGATCCATCGCGATGTGAAACCGAGCAACGTGTTGATCGATCAACAGGGCAACGCCTTTCTCGCCGACTTCGGTATCGCCAAATGGATGGAAGGCTCGATCGGCCTGACAGGCAGCAGCGTCATCGGCACGCCGCAGTACATGTCGCCTGAGCAGGGTCAGGGCATCAAGATCGATGGTCGCAGCGATGAATATTCGCTCGGCGTGATGGCGTATGAAATGATCGTCGGCCGTCCGCCGTTCGAGGCCGAGACGCCGCTGGGGATTGTGTTGAAGCATGTCACCGAACCGCTCACGCCGCCCAAGCTGATCAATCCGCGCATCGCCGAATCGATCAGCGATGTGATCGCGCAGTCGTTATCAAAAAGCCCTGACAATCGATATCCGACCTGCGGCGCATTTGCTGAAGCGTTGTCTGAAGCGATTCGATCCGCGCCGCCGCCCAGCACTGAACCATTGAGATCGACCGCGCTGCCAACCGAACAAGTGCATCTTACACAGACTCATCCGCGCTCGATCGGTTTGTCACGCCCGATCGTGATCAGCTTGATCTTGTTAGCGATGATTGTAGCGGGCGTTGGAGGCTCGATCATTCTATCGGCGGTGCAGCCACCGCCCGATCGGCCACTCGTCGTTTCAACGATCGGATCGAACATTCAGATTCTCACGCCGACACCACCGAGTTCAATCGTCACGCCGCAAGCCACCACATCATCTGTCACGAACAACGCGGCCGTCTGCACGCCGATCTATTCAGAAAACTTTGATGCGCTTGGCAATTTGCCGAGTGGCGAACAAGAAGGCGCGGCCTGGGGCGTGATCGACGGCGAATATCAATTGTTGATCAAGTCAGCTAATTACTTCGAGTCGCAGTTGATTGGTCCTACCCTTAAAGATTACCAAGTCGATGTCGATGCGCAGTTCAATACGGACTCGACTGGCACTTACGGTCTGGTTGTTGGCGCGCGCGGTCAAGATGATTACATCGCCTTCGTCGTCGATGCGGATCGCAACTTCATGATCACGCGCCGCACATCGAACGGTTCAACGCCGATTCAAGATTCTACGTTCGCGCCCGCCTTGAATTCCGGCCAAGCGATCAATCATCTGCGCGTCATTCAGCGTGGTCAACAGATCGCGTTGTATGCGAATGAAGTGCTGCTGAAATTGATCAACGATGACGGCGATCCTAATTCGAACAAACAGATCGGCCTGATCGCTTCGTCGTTCAATCGGGGTGGAGTGGATGCGCGCTTTGATAATGTGAAAGTGTGCTCCGCGCCGGAAACGTTCGCTGCGCATGAAGTCGCGCTGATCGATTCGTTCGATGACAATCGCAACGGTTGGGCGCCGCAGCAATATCCGTCGAACGGCTCCAGCACGATCGAGAATGGCAAGTTCGTGATCGAAGCCGTGTATCCGGGTAAGGCTTACGGCGTATCGACGTGGAATCCCAATGTGGCCATCAATAATTTTGATCTGAATGTCGATGCGCAAATTCTCACCGGCACGGCCACATCGCAACTGGGTATTTTGTTTGGCGTGCAGGACATTAACAATGCCTATTTGTTTCGCTTGATCAATGATGGCCGTTATCAGCTGTATCACATCGTCGAAGGCTCGTATCAGCCGATTGCCGATGCCCAATCGTCGCCTGCGATCAAATCCGATCTGGCGCTCAATCATATTCACGTGTCGATCTTGACGGGCACGCTGACGATCGATGTCAACAATCAACAAGTGATGCAGGCGCAAGTTGCGTACGCTGCGGGCTTCGTCGGTTTTTGGTGCGGTGTCGATGCGCCCACTCGCACGCGCTGCGCATTCGATAATCTGGCGGTGCATGGCACACCCTCGACCAGCGCGATGACGGTTTATCCGTTCTGCAATTGCGTGCGTGAAGCGCGCGCTGGTCAACCGTTGTCAGTGTCGTGGACGTGGGGCGCGAAGACGCAAAATTATTTGGATGCGCTGCAAGCCACATCGATCTTGACCGTGACGCTGGACGGCCGGCCGATCGATCAACCGAAACAATATTGGGGCAAGCCGCAGCCCGATCAAGACTCGGTGACACTGCATTGGCAATACAACTTGCCCGCACTCGATCCCGGCAGTCATGTGTTGGCCTTCACGGTGCACGTCGATGAAGCCGTGACCGATGGCTTCGATCGAAACGGTGATGGTAAGCCGGACACTTACGGTCCTGGCGATTTTATTTCGGGCTATGTGAATGTGGTCGTGCTGCCGTGAAGTGATCTTGAGAAACGAAGTAGGTTGATCGCAAAGAGGCGACTGAGTGAAGTCGCCTCTTTTTCATTTAGCGATCTTTTATTGGACTCTGCCCACCCCGATTGGCTGTTGTTTACGTTAATAGCGGAGTAACTCAGTGCTTCACGACTAATTGAGCCGGATGTCTTTCGTCAGCAACTGCAACTCTTTGACGCCTGTCACTTTCACATCAACCTCAATCTCACCCTCAAGCGCCAGCGCTTCAATGACCTGCTTAGTCTCATTCAATGTCCAGCCAAACACCCGCGCGATCGATGGCGGGGTAGAAGCGATGACATTGCTCAGATATTGATCGATGATTGCGCCCCGTGCATCGCCCCGACCGATCTTCCGCGCCCGATCTGGTATCTTTGGAAACCAGCGCGGCAGAATCTCATAGATGAAAGCATACTTCCACGCACCCACGGGTGCAACACCGACCGGCAAAACTTTCAAGCCGGTTTGCAGATCGGTCAGCGCTTTGTCGAAGCGGCCTTTATTCGCATCCGAACTCAAGTGTGCTTCACGCCGCAAGCGGATCGCATCGAGCGCGCCGTGTTTGAGCAGCGCTTCGTAGATCGATTTGGCTTCGGCCGTTAACTCGCCGGCTTTGTATTCATCGAGATAATCGTTTTCGTAGTCGCCGTAGTTTTCGCTCAGCGCGTAGAAGTTCGGCAGAATATCCAAACTGACCAACGTCGCTTTATCGCGGATCAGCTTGCCGTAAAACCACTGCTGCTTATCGAAGGACTGTTTGCAAATCAGTGCAACAATCACGGGTTGGTGTCCATTGCCGGCCAATCAAAATTCACTCGCGGCCCCTGTGACAAACCGCCTTAATTCTCGGAGCAACGTGGTTGAGATCATTCGTAAATGATCCAGACTGCCATAACCTGAAGTATCAACCTTTTAATGATGCGGTCAATATCTGAGGCTCTTTTATTCCCTGTATTTTCACATCGATCGCAACTCGCTTCTTGCTTGCCAACTCATCAATCAACTGCTGCGTCTCAATCAACTTCCAGCCAAACACGCGTGCGATCGATTGCGGCGTAGAAGTGATGACATTGCTTAGATACCGATCGATGATTGCGCGCCGAGCATCGCCCCGACCGATCTTCCGCGCCCGTTCGGGTATCTTCGGATACCAGCGCGGCAGAATCTCATAGATGAACGCATACTTCCACGCGCCGACGGGCGCGACGC
>JBGQGR010000175.1:0-6601 GCA_041497495.1 Anaerolineae bacterium
GATATCGATACCGAGATGCAGCAGGCGTATCTCGATTACGCGATGAGCGTGATCGTGGCGCGCGCGCTGCCGGATGTGCGCGATGGCTTGAAGCCGGTGCATCGACGAATTTTGTACGCGATGCATGATATGGGCTTGCAGCCAAATACGGCCTACAAAAAATCCGCGCGTATCGTCGGCGAGGTATTAGGCAAGTATCATCCGCACGGTGACGCGGCCGTGTATGATGCGATGTCGCGCATGGCGCAGGATTTTTCGCTGCGCTACTTATTGGTCGATGGTCAAGGTAACTTCGGCTCGGTCGATGGCGACGCACCGGCTGCCATGCGTTATACCGAAGCCCGCCTGGCTTCGATGGCGGCGCAGTTATTATTGGACATCGAAAAGAACACGGTTGAATTCGGCGCGAACTTCGATGGTTCTCTCAAAGAGCCGCTGGTGTTGCCGTCCGCAATTCCGAACTTATTGCTGAGCGGCGCGTCGGGCATTGCGGTAGGTATGGCGACCAACATCCCGCCCCACAATCTCAGTGAGGTATGTGATGCGCTGGTGTACTTGATCGGCCGTTGGGACAAGATCGATCGAGTGACCGTTGATGAATTGATGGTGCATATCAAAGGGCCGGATTTTCCAACAGGCGGCATTGTCTTTCGCTACAACGAATCGGTCGAGGGCGGCGATGCGATCCGCGCGGCTTACGCGACCGGCCGCGGCCGCTTAATGGTTCAAGCCAATGCGTTTATTGAAGAAGCCGAGCGCGGCAAAAGCCGCATCATTGTGACGGAGCTGCCGTATCAAGTGAATAAGAGCAGCTTGATCGAACGGATTGCCGATCTGGTACGCGATGGCAAGTTGGAAGGCATTACCGATCTGCGAGACGAGAGCGACCGATCGGGTATGCGGATCATCATCGAGCTCAGCCGCACGGTGGAAGATCCGCGCAAGATGTTGGCGTTGCTATACAAATACACGCCGATGCAATCGACCTTTGGCATCATCAATCTGGCGTTGGTGGAAGGCGAACAGCGTTTGCTGCCGCTGAAACGCATGCTGCAATTGTTCGTCGAGCATCGACAGATAATTGTCCGGCGGCGCAGCGAATTCGATCTGGCGCGAGCGAAAGAGCGCGCGCATATTCTGGAAGGTCTGCTCAAGGCGCTGGCAAATCTCGACGATGTGATTCGCTTGATTCGCCACAGCGCCGATGCGGAAGCCGCGAAGCAAGGCTTGATGAAGCGTTTCAAGTTAAGCGAACTGCAAGCGACCGCGATTCTTGATATGCCGCTGCGCCGCCTGGCGCGCCTTGAGCGTGAAAAACTTGAAGCCGAGTACAAAGAAAAGAAAGTGCTGATCAAACATCTGGAAGATTTGTTGAAAGACCCGAAAAAGATTTTGGGCGTTATCAAGAGCGAAACGCTGGCGCTCAAAGAAAAATTCGGCGATGTGCGGCGCACGCAGATCGTCGAAAAGAAAGGCAAAGAGGCCGAAGTGGTCACCGGTCATGATCTGGTGGCGAGCGAATCGGCCTGGATTTCGATCTATCAAGATGGCTCGGTGTTCCGCATGCCGATCGGCCCGGCGATCCTGGAAGGTAAAGCCCCCGCCGCGTTTGTGCATGCCGATTCGCGTGACACAATCATTGTCGTGACGGAACGCGGTCAAGCGGGCGTTATCGCCGCGCATCAGATTTCGGGCCAAGGCATGCCTGTGGCCGAAGTCTTTGGTGTGCCGGGCGATCAGCGCGTGGTGGCGGTCTTCGCTTTGCCAAAAGAAGTGCCTGATCTCCAAGGTTACTTATTCATGGCGACGCAGCAAGCTGTCGTGAAGCGCGTGACGCTGATCGATCTGGCACAAGCCTTTGGATCATTTAACGTGATGAATGTCGCCGATGATGATGCGATCGTTGCGGCGCGCATGACACCGGGCGAAGCCGAAATGATCTTGGTTACGGCGAGCGGCCAATCGATTCGATTCAGTGAAGAAGATGTCCGCGCGATGGGCTTCAATGCGGGGGGTGTGGCTGGCATCAAATTAGCGGATAAGGATCAAGTGATCGGCGCGGACGTTGCCCAAGCCCGATCGGATCTGCTGCTCCTGACGCAAACCGGATCGGGTAAGCGATCATCGCTGGCTGAATTCCCGAAGCAGGGTCGAGCGGGGCAGGGCGTGGTGGCAATCAAGATTTCGGCTGGCGATCAAGTGGCCGGTGTGGCTGTAGTGCAGGCGGCTGATCAAGTGGTGATCGTCACTTCGCGCGGCAAAGCAAAATTGTTCCGCGGCCGATCGGCTAAGAATGCTGCACGGGCGGCGGCTGGATCGGCTGCCTATCATTTGACCAAGACCGAGAAGATCGTCGCGGTGATCAAGCCCGCTGAGCGAGTAGGGCCGCCGGTTGTTAAAGAAGAAGTGAAGCCAAAAGAAAAATCGGCTGCGCCGAAAGAGAGCAAGCCAACCGGGAAGCCGAAAGTCGCCAAGAAGAGTCCGATCCCGGCGAAGCGTAAATCTAAATAACCAATTTTGCGTAGAATTGTCACTCCGAGCAGCGCGAAGCACAGTCGAGAAATCTCAAAGCGAGATTTCGACCATGATCAGCGCTCCTGCGGGGCGCTAGTGGTCCGCTAGGCGTCACTACGTTCGAAATGACATTATCTAATATCAGTATGTAGCACAAACACAAGCGGCGCAGTCAGTTGAGTGCGCCGTAAAATTTCGTAATCGAATCCTCTATTGGTGATTGCTTAGCAGCCGATCCATGGCACTAACTAACTTGCTGGGCGGCAATGGCTTGACCCAAAATTCAGTTGCGCCCACGTCTATCGCTTGTTGTCGGACGTCGGGTCGATCCATGGCGGTAAACATGACGATCGGAATTTTCGCTGTCTGTGGATCGGCGCGCAGACGGCGACAGACTTCAATGCCATCCATGCCCGGCATCATGATGTCCAAAATCACCAGATCGATGTGAATGCGCGCCGTAATTGCCAAGGCTTCTAGCCCATTGTAGGCGCCGTGAAAAACCTAATGGGGCTTTTCGATGGAGATCATTAGTTTGAACAGATTGATAGTGGCGGGTTCGTCATCGACGGTAAGGATGGCAACGGTCTTAATGGGTCTATTTTACTCTAATAATTGGAATTCGTCTAAACCATTTTAACTCCGCTAGAATTTTTTTGACAGGCTAACATTTGAATCTCTTGAGTAATCACTCTTAATCGCCGGAAGATCGATCGGAGGGCAGTAGCACCCAAGATCGATCTGAGCCAGTTGCCATCTTGCGCCACGTGGGATCGTGCGCTGGGAAAGTATCGAACGCGGACAAGTTTGAACTTTTGACGCTACGCCGCAGTATATGATCATGCTACCAGCCCACTTTGAAACCACGGGAGAGCTTGACACGTAGTGTATAATAAATCTGCAAGGCATGAGATATATTATTGGGTAAGCTGGATAGTCCGAGCGTAACATAAGGGGTAGTTCGTGGACTATTCAATAGGAGCAGCACAACATTTGTGGTAAGAATGGAGCGATATGGGTAAGGCTAAGGGCAAACAAGTAGATCGTATGGAATTGAAGAGGCAGGTAGAGGAAGTTGAGCTGGACGTGGAATTGGATGAACTGGAAGACGACGATCTGGACCTCGAGCGTGCAGACGACGAGGAACTGGACGAAGTTGAAGCTGGCGCGGCCGTAGAAGTTATCGATGAGGACTTCGAGTTATCCGAGGAAGAACTCGAAGCCGAACCCGCGTCCGATGACGGTGAGTTCGATTCGGTGGCTCATTATTTCCGCGAGTCGGCGCGTCACCGCTTGCTGTCGGCCGAGCGCGAACGCACGTTGACGGAAGCCGTCAAGCGTGGTCGTGTCGCGCGCCGCAAACTGCAAGCCGGCAAATCGATTAGCAAGGCTCAGACGAAAAAATTGCAGGACTCGATCGAGGCAGGCGGCAATGCGCGCGAGGAATTGGTGCGTAATAATGCCCGATTGGTGATCAGCATCGCCAAGCGTTATCAAAACTTAGGCCTGCCGTTGATGGACCTGATTCAAGAAGGCAACATCGGGTTGCTGCGTGCCATCGATCGGTTTGAGCCATCCCGTCGGCTGCGTTTATCAACCTATGCCACATGGTGGGTGCGTCAGGCGATCAATCGCGCGGTAGCCAATCAAGGCCGGGCGATTCGCTTGCCGGCTTATCTGCAAGATCGATTGCACAAGATGTATCGTGTGTCGCAAGATTTGGAACAAACTTTGGGCCGCACGCCGAACGACGACGAGTTAGCCGATAGTCTGGAACTGGCGCCCACCGATGTGCAGCAGATGCGATCGGCGGCGGTGCCGGTCGTATCGCTCGATGAGCCGATCAGCGAAGAAGATGATGAATCGCCGCTGGCGCAGATCGAAGATGCGGACGTGGTGCCGCTGGACGATCTGGTCGCCCGCCGCATGCTGCGCGAATCAATGGATCGCGCGCTGGAAGAACTACCTGCGCGATATGCGATGATTCTGCGCATGCGTTACGGCATGGACGGCGATCGACCGCGCACGTTGGAAGACATCGCCCGCAAGTTGAATCTCAGCCGCGAGCGCGTGCGGCAGATCGAACGGGATGCGTTTATGCGCTTGCGGACGCAGCAGGAAGTGCGCAGGCAACGCTTGCCGATGGCGGCGTGAAGGAATGAGGTGAAGGGAGGACTCCGATCTCATCGCGAGATCGGAGTCCTTTTTTGTTGGTATCCTCTGAGAATATGTTTGTTCGCGCCAGGCTCTGATAATCACTCACCCCAGCGTTCGTCTATGCGCGATGAGTTTGGTAATCGTGATAAAATCTCGACAACAGCATTCAAGGAGAAATCTCATGACCAATCAGCCTTCCCCGCAAGATGAATTGCACAAGATTGTCGAATCGGCACGTCGATTGGGTGTTGAGCTGGATGAAATGGCTGCCCAACAATGGCTGACCGCCATGTCGGCCGCCGGGGCGCAGGACATTGCCGTTGATGAAAACGCTGGAATATTTGGCAATCGAATAACGCTGCTCGATTTCAGTGCCGCCGACCTGACCCACTTCCGAAAGATTGGCAAGCTCGTCGAATTTCATGATATTCCCGGCAAGGTAGAAACTGCGCTGGCGTTATCGGGTTCTGCCGCTCAATCGAAAGTTCAAATCTATCCGGGCGATGCTGATTATTTCGAGCGGGTGAATATCATTGCGGATAGCCGCGAAGAAGCCTGTCAAATTTTAGGGGATTTGATGCGGGAGAAAGCACTCTCGACTTTCAAATCCGAAGACTATAGACTGATCGAAGTCAAGCTAGGAACATATCCGTTCGATATGCAGTCTGGCGAAGTCCTAAATAAAAGTGGATCGCCGATCTCGTGGTCGCCTCAAGATGTGCAAGCCGGAGTGATTCATGGCCTGCGCGCGGACGGGCAGCCGGTTGAGATTACTTGGGCGCAAGCCGCTCAAAATCCTGGCTGGTGCAAGTTAGACTGGGTCGTAGCCGATCTCGTCCGAAAGCAATTGGTGAATGCCAGCAACATGCTCGATGCGACTTGGGAAGCGCTAGATGGATCGATCACACCCCTCGATGGTTATCTGGACTCCTTTTTTCAAGAAGTGTATCTGGACGCCGAATCCATTCCCATTTTCAGCAAACTCGTCAAGCATGTATCCGGCAATGCGCTGGACGATTATATCCGCCAGCTTGAGAAAGAAGTGCAAAAGTATGTCAGTGAGCATCCCAATTTCGGCAAAGCCGCCAAACGTCTTTATAATATCTTCCGCCTCAACGGTCGATATGTGGAGGCGGCCTATATTCGGGAACTTTTTGATGAGCCTGCCTCCATGCTCTATCAGATTGTTGCGCTGATCCGAACGATCGACGAAAGCTTTCAGCCGGGTTCGGCCATCGACAAAGTGACAATCTTGGCGCAAACCGATCAGTTGATCCTCGAAGTGACCGATGTTTTGGAAGGCGATAAGGAAAAAGAAGTGGTGCGCTTGCTCTTGCGATTCCGCACATTGCTGGCCGAAGATGTCAATCGAGGCGAGTTGTCGCCTCAAGCCAACGCCGCGCGTGAGGAGATTGTCAATATCGTCAATAACTTTTTCTATGAAAAACTGACCGGCGTGCCCACCATCCGAGAATATATTGACAATCTCGTTAAGTCAGAAAAATGACAATGCGCGGATGAACTGCTGGAAGAATTAGAGCGCGGCGATCACACGCATGAAGCGAAACAAGAAGGGACGTTTCAACTGAGTTTGTTCGGCGAGAAGAATCCGGTGCAGGGCGAATTGGCCGCGCTCGATGTCGATTCGCTGTCGCCGTTGGAGGCGTTGAATAAGTTGTTTGAATGGAAGAAGAAAGTACATTACCCCCCGCCCCGGCCCTCCCCCGAGACAATCAGGGGAGGGGGACACCAACAAAAAACTTCCGAAGTCGCAACCGACTTCGGAAGTTTTCGATTGGAGGGGCGAGGTGACCTCGCCCCTACATTTAGAAATTCTGGCTCTCCCGACTTTAACGGGAACACCTGAGTGAGGGAAGGTCTGGTAAGATTGGCACATCCCATTGAAAAGAGGTGCGCCGATGGCAGACTA
>JBGQGR010000176.1:0-6599 GCA_041497495.1 Anaerolineae bacterium
ATCGCGACACAACTCCACTGGGTTTGCCGCTGGCTTTCTTCGTCATTCTCTGGATTTTGCTGGCGTGGTATTTGATCCGGCGGACACGCTATGGGCGCTATCTGTTCGCGGTGGGCGGTCAGCCTGAGGCTGCGTACGCCACGGCAGTGCCGGTCAGCGCCGTGCAGTTCAGTACCTATGTTGTTTCCGGGCTGATGGCAGCCCTGGCCGGGATCGCCTTAACCCTGCTGGTTAGCTCCGGTAATGCTGGGAATGGCGACGCGCTCACTCTGCCCTCGATCTCGGCCGTAGTGATCGGCGGCACCGCACTGCGCGGAGGCATCGGCGGCATAGCAGGCCCGATTATAGGCGCCATTATCTTGGGCTTGCTCAAGAATGTCATCTCGTTCGCGCAGGTTGACTTGTGGTGGCAAACATTCGCTAATGCGGCCATCATCGTGTTGGCCTTGGCCGCTCCTGGACTGATCGGTTTAATCCGGAGAAAACGGTTATGAAGAAGATCAAGATTTCGCCGCCGCTGGCCGCGGTTATATTGGCGATCGTTCTGTTTGTGGCGAGCGGGTTGCTGCCCAACGGTTTCGGCAGCGACCTATCCGTGGCGCAGGCTCAAGCCACAAACATTATTCGGCTGTCGGTGTTCTTGGGGATCATTGCGGCCGGGCAGACCCTGGTCATCATCAGCGGAGGCGAAGGCATCGATCTCTCGGTCGGATCGATCGTCACGCTGACCGCGATCCTGGTCTATACGATTTGCAACGGCCGCGACGAGCTGGTGCTGCCGGCGTTGGGCGTGGCCGTGGTGGTCGGGGCCGCCATCGGGCTGGTGAACGGCATTGGCGTGACCTTTTTGAAAATCTCGCCGCTGGTGATGACGCTGAGCATGTCGGGCGTGATCACCGGGCTGATCTTAGTCGCGCAGCATGGCAACGTGTCGGGCGCCGTCGCGCCGATCATGACCACCATCATTGCTCGCCCATTGATCGCCGGCATCCCCGGTGCGATCATTATCTGGATCATCTTTGGTTTCTTGATGTGGCTGCTCTTGGAACGCACGGCCTTCGGCAAGAATCTATTTGCGATCGGCGTCAATCGGGTGACCGCTCGCTTATCGGGCATCAATGTGACCGGCATGTCGTTGGCGACGTACAGTCTGGGCGGATTGCTGGCGGGCTTGGGTGGCTTCCTGGTGGTGGGGAACACCGGCGTCGTGTTCATTAATCTCGGCAACCCTTTTCTCTTCCCTTCGATCGCCGCGGTGGCCGTCGGCGGCACGCTGCTGTCGGGCGGCAAGGGCAGCTATTGGGGCACGATGGCGGGCGCGTTGGTGTTGACTTTGATCACCAGCCTGTTGACCACGATGCAGCTGCCGGATTCGGTGCGGCGCATGGTCTTGGGCGGCACCCTCTTAATCTTGATTTCGATCTACGGCCGGCAGCGAGGATTCCGGCAGTAGATTTTTTCGTGGAGGCGAAATGGACAAGGTCGTCAAAGTCGGCTTGATTGGGTCGGGCTTTGTATCCGATATTCATTTTCAGGCATTCAAGCATTCCGTCCCGAATGCGGTAGTGATGGCTGTAGCTTCTCCTCAACACGCTGCTGAGTTTGCCAAAGCGCGCGGCATTCCGAAAGCATTCAAGGATTACCGCGAACTGTTGAAGCTGGAAGAGATCGATGTGGTCACGGTCGCGGTGCCGAATTATCTTCACTGCCAAGTTGCGGTGGCTGCCGCGCAAGCGGGCAAACACCTTATCGTCGAAAAGCCGCTGTGCAAGACCTTGCAGGAAGCCGACTTGATGATCGAGACCTGCCAGCGGCAAGGCGTGCTGCTGATGTACGCCGAAGAGCTGTGCTTTGCGCCTAAGTATGTGCGCGCCAAACAGCTGATCGCTGAGGGTGCGATCGGCACACCATTCCTCATCAAGCAATCGGAAGAGCACGACGGTCCACACATGCCGTGGTTCTGGGATGTGAATCTCTCCGGCGGCGGCGTGTTGCTCGATATGGGCTGCCATTCGATCGAGTTTGGGCGGTGGGTCCTGGGCAAGCCGCCCGTGAAAAGTGTGACTGCCTACTTAGGGACCTACGTGCATGCCAATCGCACGCAAGGTGAAGATCATTCCTTCTGCATCGTCGAGTATGAAGGCGGCATGGTCAACATGGCGGAAGACTCATGGGCGAAAGGCGGCGGTGTGGATGATCGCTGCGAGATCTACGGAACGAAAGGCCATACTCGAGCGGATCTGCTGCGCGGCAGTTCGCTGCTCACCTACAGTCAGGAAGGCTATGGTTACGCCGTTGAAAAAGCCGGTACCACCCAAGGCTACACGTTCACGATGTTCGAAGAAGTCTGGAATTATGGTTTCCCGCAGGAGATGCAGCATTTTATCAAGTGTGTTCTCGGCCAGGAAACTCCAATGGAAACCGGCGAAGATGGCCGTGAAGTGTTGAAGATCCTGTATGCTGCCTATCAGTCAGCGGGCGAAGGGCGTAAGATTACTTTTCCATACGATCCGCCGGTCGTGGACAAACCCATTGACTTATGGAAGAAAGCAAAATGACCAAACAACTGAACAGCAAAACGATCACGACCGAAGAATTGGCGAAGGTTATCGATCACTCGCTGCTCAAACCGGAATTAACCGAAGCCGATGTCAGCACCGGTTGCGAATTGGCGAAACAGTATCATGTCGCCTCGGTGTGCGTGAAGCCGTGTGATGTGACCCTCGCCGCGAAACTGCTCGCCGGGTCCGATGTCGCCGTGGGCACCGTGATCGGTTTTCCGCACGGCAACTCGACTACGGCAATCAAAGTCGCCGAAGCGCAGCAGGCACTGGCCGATGGCGCGATCGAGTTGGACATGGTGATCAATATCGGCGCGCTGCGCTCGGGCAAAACCGATTACGTGCGCAACGAAATTCGCCAAGTTGTAGAAGTGGCTCACGCGGCCCGCGCGCTGGTGAAAGTCATCTTTGAGAATGCGTATCTCACGGATGAACAAAAAGTCTTGGCTTGCAAGATCTGCGAAGAAGTCGGCGTGGACTTTGTCAAAACCTCGACCGGCTTCGCGCCGACCGGCGCGACCATTGCTGATGTGAAACTCATGCGCGCCAATGTCGGACCGCAAGTGCAGGTGAAGGCTGCCCATGGTGTGCGCACGCTCGACGCGCTGCTCGAGATGATCGATGCCGGTATCACGCGATCGGGTGCTACGGCCACGGCCGCGATGCTCGATGAATTCAAGCAACGGCACGGAGGATAAGCATGGCTGATAAAAATTTACGCGTGGGCGTGATCGGCACGGGTTTCATCGGGCCAGTGCATATCGAAGCATTGCGGCGATTGGCGATTGACGTGGTGGCGTTGGCCGAGAATAGCTCGGAGCGCGCGATCGAGAAAGCGAAAGGTCTGCATATTGATCGAGCGTACGGATCGGCAGAAGAAATGATCGCTCAGCCGGACCTTGATGTGATTCATATTACCTCGCCAAATTATTTGCATTATCCATATGCCAAGGCGGCGCTGCTCGCAGGTAAGCATGTAGTGTGTGAGAAACCACTCGCGCTGAATTCGCGCGAATCGAGTGAGTTGGTTAAATTGGCTATGGAGCAGAAGCGAGTCAATGCGGTCAACTTCAACATACGTTTCTATCCACTATCGCAGCAGGCCCAAGCGCTGGTGACGCGCGGCGATCTCGGCGATGTCTATATCGTGCAAGGCTCATACTTGCAGGATTGGTTGTTGCTGCCCACCGATTGGAACTGGCGGCTCGAACCGGAACTCGGCGGCGAAATGCGCGCCGTGGCCGACATCGGATCGCACTGGCTCGATCTGACCACCTTCATCACGGGCTTGAAGGTTGAAGCGGTCTTCGCCGATTTCAAAACGTTCCTGCCTGTGCGCAAGAAGCCGGCCCGGCCGATAGAAACCTTTACCGGAAAGTTGCAGACGGCGATCGAGTACGTCGAGCAGCCGATCAACACCGAAGACTATGCGACCGTCCTGCTGCGCTATGACACGGGCGCGCGCGGCGTGATGACGGTCTCACAAGTCAGTCCGGGCCGCAAGAATCGGCTGTATTACGAAATCGACGGGGCGAAGTCATCGATCGTGTGGGATGGCGAGCGACCGAACGAATTGTGGATCGGTCATCGCGATCGGCCGAATGAACAGCTGCTCAAAGATCCGGCGCTGCTGGCGCCTGAAGCGCGTCAGCTGGCGTCGTATCCGGGCGGCCACGCTGAAGGTTTTCCTGATACATTCAAACAGTTGTATAGCGCGGTATATCGATACATTCAAGCGGATAATTTCGCGGCTGTGCCAGATTTCCCGACGTTCCAGGATGGGCACCGTGCTCTGCGGGTGGGCGAAGCAGTCGGGCGCAGTGCGCGCGAAGGCCGCTGGGTGAATGTGAGTGAGATCGGCGAGTAAATTCCACAATCAGACCTCGTGTTTTAGAACCCAGCGAGGTTTCGGAGAGATTGAAAGGAGCGAAATGAAACTTGGATTGATGAGTGCGGCTCTGCCGAATTTGTCGCTGGCTGAAGTAGCCGCATGGGCCAGCGGTAACGGTTTCGAGATGCTGGAACTCGCCTGCTGGCCGGTGAGCAAAGCGGAACGCCGGTATGCCGGTGTCACGCACATCGATGTGACCGAACTGACTCCGGCGAAGTCGAAAGACATTTTGAATTTGATGGAGAAACATCATCTACAGATTTCGTCGCTCGGTTACTATCCGAATCCGCTACACCCTGATGCGAATCATCGGACGATGGTAATCGATCACCTGAAAAAGGTGATCACCGCCGCTGAGATGTTGAACGTTCCGATCGTCGGCACCTTCGTTGGGCGTGACAAGAACAAAACGATCGAAGATAACTTCGTCGAGTTCGAGAAAGTCTGGCCGCCGATCGTCAAGTTCGCGGCTGGACACGGAGTGAAGATCGCGATCGAGAATTGCCCGATGATCTTTTCCAACGACGAATGGCCCGGTGGGAACAACCTCGCTACGACCACGTCCATCTGGCGCAAGATGTGGGAGATCATCCCGGATGCCAATTTTGGCCTCAATCTCGATCCGTCACACTTGATCTGGCAGATGATCGATTACGTGCGCGTGATCTACGAATTCGGTTCGCGCATTTTCCACGTGCACGCCAAAGATTTGCGGATCGATCGCGAGCAGCTTTATCAGCGCGGCGTGTTGTCACTCGGCATGGGTTGGGAGATTCCACGCCTGCCCGGCTTAGGCGACATGAACTGGGCGCAGTTCATCAGCGCCTTGTACGGCGTGGGCTACGACTACGTGCTCAGTATCGAGCATGAAGATCGCGCGTTCGAACAGACCGAAGAATTAGTCAAACGCGGCTTTCTGATCTCGCGTGATGTGCTGCGACCTTATATTCATTAGCGATTGACTGCATGAAGAAATTCATCGGCGTTGATCTCGGTGGCACGAACCTGCGGGCCGCGATGGTCGATACGGACACGGGAGCCGTCAGCGGACTCGCCTCTGTGCCGACGCTCGCGCGTGTGGGACACGATGCCGTGATGGCGCGCATAGCCCGGCTGATCGAATCGGTGATCGCTGCGAACGGCTGCTCCAAGTCCGACGTCGGCGGCGTGGGTATTGGCGTGCCGGGCGTACTCGATCTCGATCGCGGTCTGGTTCTGTTTCTGCCCAACCTACCTGGCACTTGGCCTAACGTTCCGTTGCGCGACACGATCGCGCATGGCGTCGGACTGCCGGTTCAACTCTTGAATGATGTACGCTCGATCACATTCGGCGAATGGATGTTTGGCGCGGGTCGGGGTGTTGAGACCATGGCCTGCTTTGCGATCGGCACGGGCATCGGCGGTGAATTGGTGATCAATGGCCGGCTGCACCTGGGCATTGGTGGAACGGGCGGCGAGCTGGGTCATCAGACCATCGATCTGAACGGCCCGGTCTGTGGCTGCGGGAATCGCGGCTGCGTCGAAGCTTACGCTTCGGGGCCGGCCATTACCGCGATGGGCTTGAAAGCGATTACGCAGGGATTGACCACCCGCCTCGGCGAGCTGGTCGACTATGATCTCAATCGCATTACACCGGAAGTGATCGCTCAAGCCGCGCAGGCGGGCGATGCGATTGCCAAAGACATCTATGAACGTGCGGGCATGTATATCGGAATCGGTGTGGCGAACGTTTTGGTGTCCGTGGGTCCGCGCAAAGTAGTGATCGGCGGCGGAGTGGCTCAGGCCGGCGATCTCCTGCTTGACCCGATCCGGCGCACCGTAAAGGATCGGGTCCGCGTCATGCCGGTTGAACAAGTCCAGATCGTTCCGGCTGAGCTGGGCACGAACGCGGGCATCATCGGCGCGGCAGTGTGGGCCAGTCTGAATATTGATAGCAGTCAGTAGCTAGGCTCCGGATGATCTAGAAGGCGTTCGACGCGCGTCGACCGGTAAATCAGGCGGGAAGTTTACAAACCACAAATAACGGCAGGTCATGAGACTCGCCGTTATTCGTTTCATTATCAGCGATTGTCCTCTTTGAATTTCTTCTTGCCCATATTGAGATAATCGGCCGCCGCCTTGAACGTACCAGGCTTATCGCTATCAAT
>JBGQGR010000177.1:0-6572 GCA_041497495.1 Anaerolineae bacterium
ATTACGATGAGCGCATGGCGATTTTGCTGCAAACGGTCCAGGGCCAACAGTATCAAGACTACTTATTTCCAACGCTCGCCGGAGTGGCTTTCAGCCGCAGCCCGATCTTGTGGAGTCCACGCCTGCGCCGCGAAGATGGCTTTGCGCGTTTGGTGCTCGGTCTCGGCACGCGCGCCGTCAATCGCGTTGCGGATGATTATCCGCGTTTGATCACGTTAAGTCATCCATTGCTGCGGCCTGAAACGACGCGCCCCGCCATCAGCCGCTACTCGCAACACTTTATCGACATGATCGATATGCAGGCGAATGAATTTGTAACTCGATCGGTCAGAGAAACTATCGGGCGCGATTATCCCGCGTTACGCTGGATTGCATCCGTCGATGAAGACGACACGATCATGCCGATCCTCTCTCTGGGGCCCAGCGTGTCACCCGATCGATTGATCATCACTTTCGACAATTTATTGCAGCGCACCGATTTTGCGTCGACACTGAAAGAAATGCTAGCCACGCTGGCGAAGCATTACAACTTTCCGATCGAAATGGAATTTGCCACTTCAGTTACGGGCAGCGATGTCTCGCGCCCTGAGATTACTTTCCATTTATTGCAATGTCGTCCCCAAAGCAGTCTGCGCGAAGAAGCCATCCGACCTGTCCCGCCGGATCTCGTTCCAGCCGATCGGGTTTTCATCTCGACGAAAATGGTGCCGTACGGGCATGTCAACGCGATCGATTATCTGATCTACGTCGATCCCTCGCAGTACAGCGGGTTGAACGATCAACGCAAACAAGCAGTGGCGCGCGTCGTCGGTCGCTTGAATCAAACTCTAGAAGGAAAAAACTTTATCATGTTAGGGCCCGGCCGCTGGGGTTCGGCCAATATCGAACTTGGCGTGCCGGTGACGTATGCTGATATTTACAATTCACGCGCGCTGGTGGAATTGGCTTTTGAACAAGGCGGCATTACACCTGAGCCATCTTACGGTACGCACTTCTTTCAAGATTTGGTTGAAGCGCAGATTTATCCGCTGGCTGTTTATCCGGAGCAACCCGGCGATTATCTCAACCGCGAATTTCTCGATCTCGCCCACAACCAACTCGCGACATTGCTGCCGCAAGATGCCGTTTACGGCCAATGCATCAAATTGATCAGCATCGATGCCGCGCGAGCAGGTTTTCAGTTAGAGATTTCAATGAATGGTGAGCGCGCGTTGGCGTATCTATCTAAAAAGAGCGACTAGCGGCTAGCGCTAGCAACCCCCATCTGGCATGTTCCGCAATAATTGGATCAGCATCGTTCGCCAAGACCGATAAAGCCTCCCGCGCCTCGATCGATCCCCAATTCCCCAAAGCGACTGCCACATTCCTCAACAAGCCGCGCCGCCCCGAACGAAGGATCGGTGTTCCGGCGAATCTCACTTTGAATTGATCTTCGCTCAAACGGGCGAGATCGATCAATCGGGGTGCGGCCCGATCGAGATCGACCGGGAAGAACGATCGTTCCTGAGTTGCTGTCGCGAAGCGAGTCGACCACGGACAGACATCCTGACATATATCGCAGCCAAAGATGCGATTGCCCATCAACGAGCGTAGTTCGACTGGAATCGATCCGCGCAGTTCGATGGTGAGGTAGGAAATACATTTGCGCGCATCCAGCACATACGGTGAAATGAAAGCATCCGTCGGGCAGGCGACCAAACATCGGGTGCAGGTCCCGCAACTCACCTTCTTCTGAGGCTGATCAATCTCCAGATCGAGATCGGTGATCAATACGCCGAGGAATAACCACGATCCCATGTGCGGATTGATCAAGCACGTATTCTTGCCAATGAAACCAAGCCCGGCCATCTGTGCCCAATCGCGTTCCAGCACCGCGCCGGTATCAACATAGACTTTTGTTTGAATAGAGGTTGCTCGCGCCGGCGCATTCAGATCACCTTGCAGATCCTTCGGCGGGGACGCCGAAGGGAGCGTGTGCGTATTTACGTCTCGGCCCACCTCTTCTCTTACAAACTTCGCCAGATCAGCCAAGCGTGGCGTCATCACAGCATGATAATCGACGCCCCAGGCATAGCGTGCGATCAGTCCACGCGCTGGATCATTCTTCACTTCGTCAGGCACTGCAACAGTATAATAACTCAAGCCAACGACGATCACACTTTGCGCGTTAGGCAAAATCCGCTGCAGGTCAGATCGCCGATCGGGATCACGCGATAGATAAGCCATTTCGCCGGCCATGCCCGCCGCGACCCAATCGGCATATTCTTTGGCATGCGGCGCAACGCCGGCGGGCGCAACACCGGCCAGATCGAAACCTAATTCGATCGCACGCGATTTGATCCGCTCAGTAAGATTCATTACCAATTATTCTAACATGATTCACGCAACGATCGATGTGTGGTAAAATCTTCGCAGCCAAGGAACAATCTGTTATGAAATATCATCTCCACATTTTCGGCTGCCAAATGAATACCGCGGACGCGCAGCGCGTGGGATCTGATCTGGAAAAGATCGGATTGATTGCCACCGATCACGCCAGCAACGCAGATGTGATTGTGCTCGACACATGCGTCGTGCGGCAGAGCGCCGAAGACAAAGCCTACAGCTACATCACCACACTCAAGCCTTTGAAAGAGCAGAATCCCAACACAGTCGTCACGGTGATGGGCTGCATGGTCGGCATCAAAGGCAATGCCGCGCTTAAGAAACAATTCCCCTGGGTGGATGTATTTATGGCTCCCTCGGAAACGACGCCGCTGGTCAATTACTTGCGACAGCGCGATGAATATGCACTGCTCGAACAAGAAACGCGCCAACGTTATGCGATTCAAGATGGCGATCTGATTCTGCCGATCCACGAACGAGGCAATTTGGTGTCGGCGCATATCCCGATTGTATATGGCTGCTCCCACGCTTGCACGTTCTGCATTATCCCGTTTCGACGCGGCATCGAGCACAGCCGGCCAGTCGGGCAGATTGTGCAGGAAGTTCGATCGCTCGTTGCGCAGGGCGTGAAAGAAGTGACGCTGCTGGGCCAGATCGTCGATCGATATGGCAAAGATGTGCCCGCTGGCCCCGATCTCGCCGATCTGCTGCGCGTGATTCACACCGTCGATGGTCTGGAACGCATCCGGTTCCTCACCTCACACCCGATCTACATGAATGACAAATTACTGGAAACGGTCGCCGAACTCCCCAAAGTCTGCGAGCATATCGAAGTGCCAGTGCAAGCGGGCGACGATCAAGTCCTGGAAGACATGAAGCGCGGCTACACTTCGGATGACTATCGCCGCTTGATCGAGAAGATCCGATCCAAGATTCCGAACACCTCGATCGCCACCGACATCATCGTCGGCTTTCCGGGCGAGGCGGAAGATCGATTCCAAAAAACTTACGATCTACTGGAAGAACTTCGCTTGGATATCGCGCACATTGCCAAGTACTCCCCGCGACCGGGCACGGTTGCGGAACGACGCATCCCGGACGATGTGTCAGACGAAGAGAAAGAACGTCGCTTCCGCGCGCTCGAAGATCAACACAAACGCATTACCGCCGAGATTAATTCGCGCTATCAGAATGAGTTAGTCGAGGTATTAGTCGAAGACAAGCACAATGATAGATGGCGCGGCCGCACCCGCACAAACAAGCTGGTCTTCTTTGCGGATGACCACGATCAACGCGGTCAGTTAGTCAAGGTTAAAATCGAGAAGACAAGCGCCTGGAGCATGACAGGGACAATGCAGAGCGCATAATACACAATGCTTAATTCGGAAGAAAAAAACCTCCCGCCCCGATCAACTTTGATCGTGCGGGAGGTATTGTTTATACAGCGGAACGTCGCGATGGATGCTGAACTGCTAACTTTCTGAGCCATATGCTTTGATATTGTGCTGCACCGCGTACGCGGCTGCCTCGGCGCGATTTGTCAAAGAGAGTTTGCTCAAGATACTGCTGACGTAGTTACGGACTGTGCCTTCACCCAAGAACAATGCCTGCGCGATTTCTCGATTGGTCTTGCCCTCAGATACCAGGCCCAACACCCGCATCTCTTGATCGGTCAATTGACTGAACGCCGATTGTTCATCCTTGCGTTGAGCTTCGCGCACCCGCGCAAACACGCGCTGAGTCAAAACCGGATCGAGTAAAGCTTCGCCCCGCCCCACCGATTCGATGGCGCGCACCAGATCGTCGCCGCCGATCTGCTTAAGCACATAACCGGCTGCGCCAGCCGCGATTGCCTCGAACAACATATCATCTTCCGCGAACGACGTCAGCATAATCACTTTGGTTTCGGGTGACTGTGCCACAATCTCACGGCAGGCCTCGATGCCGTTACCGCCCGGCAAGCGAATGTCCATGACCACGATTTCGGGTCGATGCTGCAAGACTTTTTGTACGGCTTCCCTGGCGGAACCCGCTTCATCCACCACCGAAAAATTGGGATGCCGATCGAGCAAAGCCCGCAAGCCCAATCGCACAACTTCATGATCATCGACAATAATAATTCGCAAGTGCTTTTTCAATCGAGCCTCACAATCAAGCAAAGTCTGTTTCTAAATTTAGCTCAACCCGAGCTCGCCTCGATCTTTATTTCGCTGACGCGCTGGTATACACCCGCTTGAAAAACCAGCGGATCTCAATATTCCCCATCGATTCGCCGCTTTCGTGCGACACAACCGATATTAATTCCCAGCCATCCAATCCCAAGCGCATCGCTAGTTGTTCGGGTGACGCATCGGGCGGCGACCACGGTTGATTGGGCGCGCGATAAAATACGACAATGGGCCGCGCCGCATTGTATTGCTGGGTTACCTGCCAGCGCATTTCACAATATTCCCACTGCATGGACATGCAAACCTCTAGCCCACAGCCACTGGATCATTACACACTTCCGCCGCGACGAGGTACATGTTCGCGGCGGAAGATGTCGATAACGTGCTTTGCTATGGAGTACAGCCTGGAGGCGAATCAATCGAGTACGATTGCGAGAGGCTGTGGCCAGATTCATCGATCAAGCGCATTTCATGAATCCATTGATGGCACCGGCGCGAGCGGATCACATAGAAGGCTTGTACTCCGGTCTTCTCGTCCCATACACCGGTATCCGGATCCTGAATGTAATAGTGATAGTGCCCATCACCGCCACTGCCAAACAAGCGAATCGTTGCAGTCCAATTGATATTGCCTGCCTCAAGTGGATCATAGCTCACGACTTCAAAGCCAAGGTTCAGCGGAATGCTCGCGTTGGAAGTTGGCGCTACAGTTGGCCTTGCCGTAACTGCCGGTTTCGCCGTCGCCGGCGGCTTGGTCGGGCCGGGTGTATTTGTCGGTCGCGGTGTCGGTGTAATTGTCGGCGTCGCCGTCGGCGGCTCAGTGGGCGTGGGCGTATCGGTCGGTTGGGTCAACGCCGTTGCGACCGGCAGATTGCTCAGCAGACCTGCCGGCAGACTGCTGACATCGACTTGCAACGCAGCTACCCAACCTGCTACACCATCCGGTGTTTCAAGCTTCAACCACGCAGTATCGTCGGTTCGAGCGCGCAAATGAAATTGAGTTGACTTAGGCAATAAGCCCAAGACTTTTGAAGTTGGATCGGGCGAATCGTGCAATTCAACTTGATCGGTATTAAACGTTAGCAGCAGGGCCGTTACATCCGGCGTGCTGGTCGGGGCAAGCGTCGGTTCTGTCGTCGGCGGAAGAGGCGTCGCTGTCGGTCCAGTGCCTCTACTCAGCAAGAACGCGCCGCCAACCACGACAGCCAGCAACACCACCACGAGCGGAAGGATCCAAATCGCTGCGGATCGTTTCTTTTGTTGCGGCATTGGCGCAACCGCAGCCGTGTTTGTGCCTGCGCCAACAGCGCCCATCGCCGCACCCGCACTTGCGATCTGAGTCGGCATAGCGACAGTGCCGGTTGTGCGCGGTGGCGGGGTGAGTCCACTAACCCGGCCGACGATGGTTGCGCCGCTTAGCTTAATCGATGAGCCTTTAGCGACATCGGTTTGAGCTTCATCGACCGGCATGCCGATCGCCTGACGCAGATCCGCGAGCATCTCACCGACTTTCTGATATCGATCGGTGGGATTCTTGGCCAGCGACTTCAAAATGACGCGCTCGAGCTGCTCAGACAGATCGGGCTTAACCGATCGAGGCAGCGGCAAAGGATCGTTGATGTGTTTCAACACCACGGCGAGAGGAGTGTCGGCGTCGTATGGCAATCGGCCGACCATAAGTTGATACAGCATGACGCCCAATGAGTAAATGTCGCTGCGCTCATCGCCGGGCTGGCCCATACCTTGCTCAGGCGCCATGTAACTAGGTGTGCCGACCATGGCGCCACTAGCGGTAAGATTGGAAGAAGTGACAATCTTGGCGATGCCGAAGTCGGTCAAGATCACTTGACCATCTTCAGTAATCATGACGTTCGCCGGCTTCACATCACGGTGAACCATGCCGCGCTCGTGCGCATACTTCAACGCCGAACCGACGGCCAGAATAATCCGAGCTGCATCATCGGTGGAGACCCACTCGCCACGTTCTTCCAGAGTTTGCAACCGGCCCTTCAATGTCTC
>JBGQGR010000178.1:0-6567 GCA_041497495.1 Anaerolineae bacterium
GACTTTGAATTCTGTGGGAAGTGTGGATCGGAATTGAATGGAAAGTAGAGACGAGTCGCCGACTCGTCTCTATCATTGGGAGAAAACAATATGACTGTGCGTGTGCTGAATAGCCAACCAGGCGCGACCTTAGACGAAACGCTGGTCCTGTGCCGCGACCTGTTGGAAGACACCGATTTCCCAACCGTGCGCCGCTGGCGTGAAGCTGGCGGCAAAGTTGTCGGCCACTTCCAAGTCTATTTTCCTGAAGAGATCGTGCATGCGGCCGGGCTGCTGCCTTTCAAGGTGCGCGGCGCGCCGATCGAAGCGCGCCAGGCCGAAGCGCGATTTGGATCCTATTTGTGCTCGATCTTGAAGACCTCGCTCGAACTCGCGCTCAGCCAGCGCGTGCCGATGGAGATGTTCGTCTCGCAGCCCATCTGCGATGCGGCGCGCAATCTGGCGGCGGTATTTGGCCGAAACTTTTCGTTTCCTTGCCAGATTCTGTATCTGCCCCAAAACGCCAACTCGGCACATGCGCCACAATATCTACGCGGTGAATATGCGCGGCTGCAGCGCGACATCGAAGCCATTGCCGGGCGCACGATCACCGATGCTGACTTGCGAAACTCGATCGGCGTGTTCAATGAGAATCGGCGCTTGCTCCACACCTTGTATGCCATCAAACGCGAGACGCCTTGGCTGCTGTCAGCCGATGAAGCCTACGTGTTGATGGCCGCGGGCGGCATGATCCCGCGCGAAGAACACAACGATCTTTTGCAAGCCGTCATTCCGCAAATTCGAGCGCGAGCGGGCAAGCCGCAAGATCGCATCCGGGTGGTGTTCGAAGGCGGCTTCTGCGAACAACCGCCGCTCGATCTGTTGCGGACCATCGCGCAGTTCTGCTACGTCGTCGACGACGATCTGCTGATCGGACTGCGTTGGATCTTGGAAGATGTCGCGCTCGATGGCGATCCGCTGCTCAATCTGGCCGATGCGTATCTGGAGAAATCATCCTACAGTCCGGTGCAGCACGATCTGCGCAAGCCGAAGGAAAAAATGTTGTTGCAGCGCATGGCCAATGCCCGGGCCAGTGCGGCGATTATTACCGCGGCCAAGATGTGCGAGCCGGGCTTAGATGAACAAGTGGCCTATTCCAAAGCGCTCGACGAAGCCGGCATTCCATATTTTGTGAGTGAGTTCGAAGAGAGCATGACCAGTTTCGATCACATGCAGATTCAACTGGAAACGTTCGTCGAGAATTTGTTGTTTGCGTGAAAAGTCAAACGGGGTGGTGACCAGCTAAACTAGCTGCGCAACCGGAGGAGATACACGATGGCCGATGGACAAAGTGACGTTAACATCGTAGGGCGCGGCGCCAAAGAAGGCGCAGACTTGTTTCGCGATTGGTTTCATGAGCTGACGCTGTCGCCGGAGCGCCACGAGCAATCGGCGTATGTGTTTGTGATGGGCAGCCTCGCCGAGATTCTGCGCGTCTTCGACTTTCACACCGTCTTCCCGGAGATCAATTCACTGCAGACGGCCGTGCGCCGGGTGTCCGCCGAATACTTGAACACCGCTGAAGACTATGGCTACTCGCCCGATATCTGCGGCTATGTCAAAGCAGATGTGGCGATGCAGCTGCGCGGCGGCGAACATCCCATGGGCCGCATTCCGAAACCCGCGTTGGCGGTCTACACCAATGCGTGTAATACCTACATCAAATGGGCCGAGATCTGGGAGCGGATGTATCACATTCCGATCTTCACGCTGGACGTGCCGGGCACGCGCGCGGCGGGCGGCCAAACCTGGCCGGGCCATATAGACTTCGAGAACGATCGGGCGTATGTGGCCGCGCAGATCAAAGAGCTGATTGGTGTGTGCGAAGAAGTCTCCGGCAAGAAATTCGACATTGATCGCTTGCGCGATGTGATGGGCCATGTCAATACCATGAGCAGCGCCTGGAAGCGTGTGCTCGAACTCAACCAGAGTGTGCCCTCGGTGTTCAACGCGCTGACGGATGGCACGGTGTATCTTGGCGTGGCGAATGGTTTTCGCGGCACGCTCGAAGGCAGCCAATATTTTGAGCGTGTCGTCGAAGAACTAGAATACAAAGCGGCGCATGGCCTGGGCACGGTCAGCGAAGAAAAGTATCGGTTGATTTTCGTCGGCGTGCCGTGCTATCCTATCTTCCGCCGCTTCAACGAAATGTTCACCGAGCATGGCGGCGCGTTCATCAGTTCCACTTACCTGTGGTTCGCCTCGGGCGGCACCAACCTGGGCTTTCAATACGATCTGAGCCGTCCGCTCGAAAGTTTGGCCGAAGGCGTGTTGATCAGTGTCCGCCACGCGATGGACAGCATGTTCTTTCAGGATCAGATGTTGATCAATATGGTGGAGCCATATCACATCGACGGGATCGTGTATCACCCGATCAAATCCTGCCGCACCACGTCGACCGGCCTGGCCGACAACCGGCGTGCGCTGCTGGCGGCGAGGAGTGATATCGGCAGCCTGTTCATCGAGTCGGACATGATGGACAAGCGGGTCGTGTCCGAAGCGCAGCTCAAGAATCGGATTGACGCATTCTTCGAAGGCTTGGCCACGCGCAAGCAGATAGCCAATCGCGGATAGCCTAACGTCTAAGAAGTAAAAGCTTCGGAAGTCTAGCACACAGGAGACTGACATGGCGTATGCTGCTGGTGTAGATGTAGGTTCGACCCAAACAAAGGCGGTCATCATCAATGAAGATCGTCAGATCGTCAGCCGGGCGCTGATCGATACGGGCGCTAATGTGGTTAAGGCTGCCGAGAATGCTTACGTAGAGGCGCTAAAGAACGGCAACATCCGCGAAGAAGAAGTGGAGTATGTTGTCGGCACAGGCTACGGTCGCTACAAAGTCACGTTCGGCGACACGCAGATCACCGAGATCTCATGCCACGGGCGCGGTGCGGTGCATATGTTTCCCAATACACGCACCGTCGTCGACATGGGCGGCCAGGATACTAAAGCCATTCGTGTCAGTCCGACGGGCGAAGTGATTGACTTCTGCATGAATGACAAGTGCGCGGCGGGCACGGGACGTTTTCTGGGCGCAGCGGCTGCCGCGCTGGAAATTCCGCTGGACGAATTAGGTCAGACTGCTCTGCGCGCAGAGAAGCCCGTGAAGATCAGCACCACCTGCACCGTCTTCGCTGAATCAGAAGTGGTGTCGTGGTTGGGCAAAGGCAAGAAGCTGGAAGACATTCTATTGGGCGTGCATCAATCGATCGTGTCACGCTCGATGGGCTTGATGCGCCGCGTCGGCATCGAGTCGGAAGTGAGCTTCACCGGCGGTGTCGCCAGGAACATCGCCGTCGTCGAAGAGTTGAACAAAGCCGTGGGCTTCAAAGTGAATGTGAGTGAGGATTCGCACTATATGGGCGCGTTAGGCGCGGCCTTGTTTGCGATGGATCGCATCATGGCGAGCCGTGTGCCGTCGAGTCATTTAGAGAAGGCTTAGCCACCGGGAGAATAAAACATGATTTACACCGCAGGCATTGACGTCGGTTCGACTTATACGAAAGCCGTGATCATGCGCGAAGACGATCAGATCGCCGGACGCGGACTGATCAACACGGGCTTCAAGCTGGTCGAAGCAACGCTGCGCGCCTTACAGCTGGCGCTCGATCAGGCGGGCTTGAAGCAAGATGATTTGGCTTATATCGCCACGACCGGCTATGGCCGCTTCCAAGTTCCGTTCCGCGATCTCAACATCACCGATCTGACTGCTTCAGCGCGAGGCGCACGCTTCTGGTTTCCAAAGACGCAGACGATCCTCGACGTGGGCGGGCAGACGATGAAGGCTAGCCGCCTGCAAGAAGATGGCCGCGTCAAATCGTTCCGCTTGAATGACAAGTGCGCAGCCGGCACAGGCGCGTTCTTGGAAAAGACGGCGCGTTATATGGGCTTCAGCACGGCCGAGATCGGCCCGCTGGCGGCGACCTCCAAAGAAGTGATTGCCATCTCCGGCGTGTGCGCAGTCTTTGCCGAGTCCGAAGTGATCAATCATCTCTCGCAAGGCAGTTCGCCCGCGGACATCATGTACGGCTCGATCGTGTCGCTGGTCGATCGATCGGTGCAGTTGATGAAGCGCGTGCAAATGGAGCCGGAGTTCACGCTGGTTGGCGGCATCCTGCGCTTTGAGTCGATGGTCAAAGTGATTCGAGAAAAATTGGGCGCCAATGTCAATGTGCCGGAAGGCGACCTGGTGCAATTCACGGCGGCGCTCGGTGCGGCGCTGCTGGCCCGACGCCGCTTGAATAAACTGAGCGAGCAGGGGGTGCTGATCGAGCGGGGTCAAGCCGTGCTGTCCGCTCAGGCGGCAGTGTGAGGTGCGACGATGAATGAATTTCACCGCAATGTCCTGCAGCCGGAAGACGAAGAACTGTGCGTGGTCGATGAACCGACGCCGCGCTTGCCGGAACTCGATCGGCCCGCTGATCCCAATTTGGTGGCGCAGGGCTGGGCGCGCCGCTTCATGGCCGATGGCAATCGGCTGACTGAATACTTAGAACTCTATACTTCGCTGGGTTATGAAGTGCGGACCGAGGCCGTGCAGCCGGAAGAGATTGGTCCGGAGTGTGGTGACTGCCGCGTGGTGATTTGTCGACAATTCGTGACGCTGTACACGCGTCGCCGATCGGGCAGCTAAGGTCAATCGGGTTGGCTGAGACTTTCGAAATCTGAGCCGTGAAAGGAGCTGCGATCGAATCGATAAGAAGACTAGCCTGCCATCAGCTCGATCGAATCTGGCCTGCATTTCTAAACTACAGACAGGAGAGTAGTCATGAGCGAACAACACAAATATCTTTTGGATGAAAGTAAGCTGCCCAAGGCGTGGTACAACATCAACGCCGATATGCCCGTTCCGCCTCAACCCGTGCTGCATCCGGGCACATTGGAACCGGTCACCCCCGATTTTCTCAGTGTGCTCTTCCCGATGAGCATCATCATGCAAGAGATCAGCACCGATCGCTGGATCGAAATTCCCGAACCGGTGCGCGAGATCTACAAGTTGTGGCGGCCTACGCCGATGATCCGTGCGGTGCGGCTGGAGAAAATGCTGGACACTCCGGCGCACATTTATTACAAGTATGAAGGGGTGTCACCCGTCGGCTCGCACAAACCGAATACAGCGGTGCCGCAGGCGTTCTTCAATAAAGAGGCCGGCACTAAGGCGCTGACGACTGAGACCGGCGCGGGCCAATGGGGTTCAGCGCTAGCCATGGCCTGCAGCTTCTTCGGGCTCGATCTTGAAATCTACATGGTGAAAGTGTCGTACAGCCAGAAGCCGTATCGCCGGATCATCATGCAGAGCTTCGGCGCGCAGGTCTATGCCAGTCCGTCCGATCGGACGAATTATGGCCGATCGGTCCTAGCTCAGACACCCGACTCGCCCGGCTCGCTGGGCATGGCGATCTCGGAAGCCGTGGAAGTCGCGGCGACATCGGGCGGTGCCAAGAAGTACAGCCTCGGCTCGGTGCTGGGCCATGTGCTGATGCATCAGACCGTCGTCGGTTTGGAAGCATTACAGCAGATGGAGATGGCCGGCGAATATCCCGATATGGTGATCGGTTGCGCGGGCGGTGGCTCGAATTTTGCCGGGTTCTCGTATCCGTTCTTGCATCAGAACTTCACGGCCGGCAAGAAGACGCGCGTCATCGCGGTTGAGCCAGCTTCCTGCCCGAGTCTGACGAAGGGCAAATACACGTTCGACTTTGGCGACGCGGCGGCGATGGCGCCGGTCGTGAAGATGTACACATTGGGCCATACGTTTATCCCGCCAAGCATTCATGCGGGCGGCCTGCGCTATCACGGCATGGCGCCGAGTGTCAGCGCGCTGGTCGATCACGGCGATATTGAAGCGCGCGCCGTGAAGCAGCTCGAGACGTTTGAAGCAGCTTTGATGTTCATGAAGTCCGAAGGCATCATCCCTGCGCCGGAGTCAGCTCACGCGATCCGTGTGGCGATCGACGAAGCGCTCAAGTGCAAACAGGCTGGCACAAAGAAAGTGATCGTCTTCAATCTGTCCGGCCACGGCCACTTCGATATGATGGCGTACGATGCTTATAATCAAGGCCAGTTGCAAGACTATGAATATCCGGCCGAGTTGATGGCCGAAGCCATGACGCATCTGCCCAAAGTTTCCATACCGGCGTAAGAGTGAGTAACGAGTAATGAGTAAAGCGTGATGCGTAGTGCGTGGTGCGTGAAAGCATCCTGAGCGGAGCAACGGACTCGCAGAGGCCGCTGTGAAGTCGAAGGACGCGATAACGCGATGTGTAACACGCACTACGCAACACACAAAATTCGTCCGCAATTTTTATTGAGAACATTACATGACGACTCAACTGCTCCTCGGCAATGACGCTATCGCCCTCGGCCTGGTTCAGAACAACTGCCGAGTCGTCACCGCTTATCCCGGCACGCCCAGTACCGAGATCCTCGAGAACTTTTCGGCCCTGACGCGCGACGGGCCGGGGCCGGACGTCGACCGAGTCCGCGACGGGTTGAAGGTGATCGTCTTCGAGCAGAGCCCGGAGGTGC
>JBGQGR010000179.1:0-6547 GCA_041497495.1 Anaerolineae bacterium
GAAATCCGTCTTGATGCGCGCGCTCGGCACATGCAGCTGCTTCAGCAATTCTTTGAATGAATCCACAAGGCCTTTGGGACCGGAAATATAAAACATGCAGTGCTGAAAATCCGGCACTTCGGCTTTGATCAATTCCGGCGTGATGCGGCCCACTTTGCCCTGCCACGCTGCGGGTAGATCGCGCGGGTCGGTGATGGTATAAATGGTCTTGAGCCCCAATTGTTTTTGAGCCTTGTCGAACACATCTTTGTAAATGATGTCGTTGATCGATCGATTGACGTAGAACAACACGATCGATCGCCGTTGGCGAGTATCCATCAAATACTTGATCATGCTGCGAAATGGCGTGATGCCCACGCCGCCCGCGATGAACACACACTTCTGATTCGGGTCGTTCGGCAGCACAAAGTCACCCGCCAATTGCGTCGCGATGAGCTCGTGCTGATGATCTAGCTTGAGCAGCGCCTGCTTGAACGAACTCCCATTCGGATAAAACTTCACGCCCAGCCTCAAATGATCTTCAGTCGGCGAGGACGCTAGAGTGAAATAGCGCCGATTGCCCCGGCTGTCCGGTTCGTCATGACCCAACGTCCATTCCATATACTGGCCCGGGGTGAAGGCGAGTTTGCGATCGGGCTTGAAGATGAAATCGTAAATATCGGGCGCCACTCGAATCTTGTCTTTCAAAGTCAGAATCAACGTCGATTTGGGGCTGACGATGAAGGAGAACACGTTGCCGATCAGCATCGCCAGTTCGGGCGTGATATAGAAACTGCCGATATGAATTTGCGGCGCAAAGAAAAAGCCGGTGAGCGCACCATAGATCGCGCGCAACTTTTGATTGGGCGGAGTGGTCAACGGCTCGGTCAGGATGATGAAAGCGAAAAACAGAATCGGCGAATACACGATCGTGCGCTGCAAGCCGGTGAGGACATCCTCGCCGTTGATTAAGCTGAAAGCAACGATCGAGATCAATGCACTCCCAAAGAAACTAATGACTAATTCAAAGCGCGCGATCTTGCGCACGATCAGCAATCCACCGATCAACACAAACGGCAGCATCGGCGCGTCGCCAACCCACCAACTCGCCGATTGATTGATCGTGAAGTAGGTGAAGGCGACTGCGAAGGCAATAGGATTAAAGATGTGCCGCTTGTTGATCGCGACGATGTACTTCGAAGCCATGGCCAGAACCGCTGCCCAGCCCAAGAACCACAGATCGTTATACGATTGAATCGGTGAGATGATCAATGCGAGGATCAAGGCTGAGATGTAAGTCGATTCAGCATTGGCCGGAATTTTGAAGGCCTTGGCAAAGAGCCAATTGGCGAGCGCGCACACGGCCAGTAGAAAACCGATCGAGAATAACAGCGCGAACGGATCGTAGCCCATGCCGCCAAACGCCGATAGCACCACGGCGATGCCCAGCAGTGCGATCAAGACATACAGCACCAATCGATACATGGTGATGCGGTTGAGCAAGTTGTCGATAGCCCTAAGCATGAATCACGTACCTCGCAAAGCCGCTGGTGAAAGTGGCCTGCTTATTTTGATCGATCATGTAACCTTCAAAGCCCGTTAAGTTTTCTATGAAGGCAATACCGTCGCGGCCCATCGCGAAGGCGGCCGTTGCGTATCGATCGGCTTCGTAAACATTCGGCCCGATCACCGTAATGCTCATGATGTCGGTGATCGGTGCAGCTTTATACGGATTGTAAATATGCTGGCCTCGAATGTAAGTGCCGGAAGTGGCGATGCCGCAGTTGCTAATGCCGACGACTTTGACGATTTCATCGGTGTCGAATGGATTGCGAATGCCCACACGCCACTCTGCGCCCCGATCGTTTTTGCCGGCCGCTTCGACATCGCCGCCCGCATCGACGTAGAAATTCCTGAATTTTTTTCGATGCAGCAGTTCGGCTGCATGATAGATCGCCCAGCCTTTGACGATGCCCGATGGATCGAATAAGCCGTTGTGCAGAATATCGAAGTAGCCGTTGGTCGCTTCGCGAGTCTGCTCGGCCAGCGCAAAGATCGTGCGCATGTCGGCGCTGGCGTGATTCAGGCTAATCTCACCTCGGTTGATTGAGGAAATTTCACTGGTGTCTTTATAGGTGCTGAATTTTTCGTCGACGTACTCGAAGTAGGTGTAAACTTTAGCGAAGACATCCGCCGTAACAGTCGGATCGATCACTTCAACGCTGACGGGCATGCCCATCAATAAACGAGTTTGTTTCACGATTAGTTGTGCGCTGAGGCGAGTGCATTGTCCAGCGACATGGCAAAGCCTTCGCTGGTCAGGGTCGCGCCCGAAATGAGATTGACATTGGCGCTCTGTGCTTGGATGGCTTCTTGCTGCAGATACGGCATGGCGATTGAATTGATGCGCTGCGAAGTACGTCGATCGCTGGGGTAATCTAAGAACTGCACATCGGCCAGTTGTCCGTTCTTGACGGTCGCTTGAACTTGCACGAGACCGTAGAAGACATTGACTCGCGGGCCGGTATACGTTCCATCTTTGTACTGACCGGAAGCCACGGCTGCTGGCGGTTCTGGTGTGGCCGTGTCCGTCGGTTGTGGAACCGGCGTCGGCGTCGATGCGACCTGCGGAGTAGCGAAGACCAGTTTCGAAGCGGTCGGCGACGGTCGCGGTGTGATAGTGACTTGATGAGTAGAGGCTGCCGGTTGTGCCTTTGGCGCAGCCGCGCTGGCCACACCGTCCGTATTGCCCGATCGTTCGTGCAGCGCGTATGCGACGAAAGTGACGACGACAAAACCGGATACAAGATATTTTCGGATCGTGCGGCTAAGATTGACGCCTTGAATGGATTGATTTCCAGACATGCTCTGCTCCTGATAAGATCGCTAGGCCATAAAAAACACCTCACGCTCAGCGCGAGGTAATTGTATCTTAGCGAATCTTTATGAAGCCCAGATGAAGAGAGTCTAAAGAAGCGTTGTCATTCGGTGGATTCGTATTTTTTCGAAGATGATCGACCGCAAGTCTTAACAACAAATTCATATTTCAGTGGTCCGAGATCGCTTGGATATATCGATCGGCGGATCGATTGACCGCCGCCTGCGCATCAGTCGGCACGATCGAATCCCACCAGCCGCCGTAAAGCCGATCGAACGGATACGGCTCGATCGATTTGACGATGCCGCGCACTGAGGTTGCATTCAACGGAATGATGTTCGGGTAACTGTACATGAAACTGACGTAGCGTCGATCTTGCACAACTTGAACGGTATCGCCAGTCAACAATGCACCGCGGCCATCAGCCGCGTTAGGCCAATACATCACGGTCGAGCCGGGAAAGTGGCCGCCGCAGCGGATCAATGTTACGCCTGCCCACAATTGATGCACATCACTCTCCCAAAAAACATACGCTGGATCAGATCGCATCACCCACTCTCGATTTGCTGCCTGCCAATAGATCGGTGCGTTATCAAAGACCTTGCTCCACTCGACGATCGATCCAACCAGATGCGGATGCGACACCGCAATCGCTTGCACTCCGCCGCGCGATCGAACCGCTTCGAGCGTTGCATCATCGAGCAGGCTGGTGCAGTCCCACAACACATTGCCATGCGGCGTTTGCACCAACAACGCCCGCGGCCCGATCGCAAAACTCGGCTCAGTGCCGATACCTGTCAACTTCGGCTCGACGTCTTCGATGCGATTGTGATAATGCTTCTTCATCTCATCGATCGTCGTCCACAGTTGGCCTTTGTGGCCGATGTACTGTCGGTCGTCTTCGCAGATCAAACAGTGCGCGGGCGGCACATCGGTTTCAGTGTATTGAACGCCGCAGGTTAGGCAGATGTAGTTGGGCATGTTATTGCTCCCTCGTGGTATTTGTCCATAAATATTGATTCAAGTGGCCATACTCTTTGAAGCCCAGCCGCCGATAAACTTTCGCGCCGAGACCGGATGCTTGCAGAATACTAATGCGATACCCCATGTCACGTGCTTCAAGCAGGGGCGCTAAGGTGATCGCCGCGCCGATGCCTCGATTGCGCGCTTCCGGCAAGCAGGTGACATTGTAAATGCCCGCCACACCGGCCGACAGAAACAATTGCGATGTGGCAACAGGTCGATCGTTCAACAGACCCAAATAAGTTCGCCACGGCGGATCGAAAGTGATCTCGGCCAGCAGTTCAGTGAGAAATTCATTATTTGTATTCGGGATTCCAAAGCCGATGTCGCTAACGCGATTCCAATCTTTCAAAGTTTCGAGATCGGTAACCGGAATGATCTTCAAGCCGATCGGCGCGGAGCGTGGCAAGTTATCCGGCACACTATTAAGATCGGCGGCCATACCTGTGCCACCTGAACTGAATGTTAAACCGTGGCGAGCCAAATATTTTTCCAGGTCAGGCGTCTTCGGATCGATCCACCACGAAACGTCTGTGAGATTCTTAGTTTTGAAATGACTGAGGGCTTTATCGATGATCTCATCAGCCTGATCAAGCGGCAGTTCTGATCGCAGCACGACGTTGAGGAATGAATTCGGCACGCCAGTCAGCATCCAGGATAAATGAGCATCCTCATGCAGTTCGGCTTTCGATGATTGGCCGAGATAACGATAATAGTCGGCCCAATTATCTTTGATGGCTTTTGTCAATGAAGATGTAGATAGATCGGTGAGGATGTCCGGCATCAGGGCAGTTCTTCGCAGATCAAACAGTGCACGGGTGGCACATCGGTTTCGGTGTATTGGACTCCGCAAGTGACACAAATGTAGTTGGGCATCTAATTCTCTTTACACGCGCTCTTAGTGCGACACTGCTACGACAAGAGGCAGATAGACATTGGAGGGCTTAACTGGTTGGTACTCATATGCGCCAATGTCGGTCTGGGCTTGGCCATCATAATTGCCATCAAGCGGACGGAGATTGCCCTCGACGTCATGATCGGGCGCGCCGATATTGAAGCCGGCATCGATCAGTGGTGAACCAAATCTCAGGTGAATATCGTCGTTGAATGGATCGGCAAAAACCGGATCGAGATGCAGATCATGCGGGCCAGTTATGATTCCAGTATAGTCAAGCATGTTATGCCATAAGGCATTGTAATCCCATAGATAATTGCTGATCGTGGATGAAACACCAATCGTGCTGCTGATAAAGGCATTGTTGGTCACAAATGCATTGAGGATTCTGTTCAATCTGAAGCTAATGCCCTGCCCATCTATATCGCTAGGATAGCCTCGATCTCCACCTTGCATGAAATACAAGGTATTGTTCTGCACTGTGCAAGTGCCGCCGTCTATTCTGAGCCCTGTGGCATTACCACCGTTATGGATCTCTTCCAGTCCAGGTTGATGGAAAATTTGCGCTATTTCCGCCAATTAGCGAGTCAAGCACGTTATTGGTGATGTCCGATTCCGTTGTCGAGATCACTTGTAGCCCTACAATTTCGCCGCCTCGGGATTTCGCGCCGTAACCGAAGACTTCGCCTATACCACCGTGGAGGTGTGAAATACGATTGGCATCGAGCGTGGCTTGTATCCCATCTTCTATCAGAATACCGTAAGTAGCTGTTTCGATCAAAACTTGTGGATACCAGGATGATCCGCCAGTTAGATTGCTGACCTGATTGCCTGTTACGGTGATGTATTGAGTATGATGTGCATACAGTCCACTGGCTTGACCATTCATTCCAGCGCCGTGGAGGTTCTGGACGACATTATGCTCAATCGTTGCATTCGTATCAGAGTCCAGCCACAGTCCTACTGCCGAGCTATTGCCTGATGTACAGGAAGGTGATTCGGGCGCACTGATTGTAGTTGCATGAGCTGTATTGGCAGCGATCCCTGCCAGAGCCGAGATTTCAGTATTTTCAACGTTGATGCGTGCGTTGTTCGAGGCAGCAATACCAATAGACTTCGCGTTTTGATAACTGAGCCACACACCGTTGTTGGTCAATCGGCTGGAATTTAGATCTAGTGTGCCGCTGATCGTTTGAATAGAGATTGCATCGCCAGCGTTATGGGGACATGGATATGGAGAGTCGTTAGCGCGGCACGGTGGGCCACCCATTAAGTCACTAATCGTAGATTGTTCAATTATTAAATCAATCAATCCGCTCTTGCTGATGCCAAAGCTGTGGCCACCGCTTCCATCACAGCTAGTGATATATCCTCCCTCGGCCATGCCTGGGGCTCCCCCACTGATGTTGCGCACAGTTGATGATATAACCAGTAATTGTCCGTCCCCAACAGCATTGATGCCGAATCCATCACCGCCTTGTCCAGATGAATCAAAATCGGCGTTTCCACCTGCAATATTCTCGATGATGGAATTGGACAAAGTGACGCTAACTTCTCCGCTGATCTGCAAGCCTATCGCGGTCAAGCCATTTGGATTGCTGATTGTCCCATTTGAGCCAGACAAATTGCCGATGATGACGTTCGAGATAATCACCGAGCTATTCGTCAGCACAATTCCGTTCGGTAGAGCTGCAGCAGGCGAACCTTGAATGCTAAAACCTTGTAATGTCACAGAATATATATTGCTGCCAGAAATGATTGGAGATGCCAAC
>JBGQGR010000180.1:0-6546 GCA_041497495.1 Anaerolineae bacterium
ACATCGTGCGCAGCGTTGAGATAAGCCATGAAGTCGCCATCCGGCGCAAAAGCGCCGGTAGCATCAGGCACTTCCTTCCAGTCCTGGCCGCCGCCTTTGGCATAGGTGTGACCATTCTCAACTTTGAGCCGGAGGCCACTGTCGGGTTGGAGGACGCTGCCACCTTGTGACCACAAGGTCAGCTGCAATGTCGATTGGCGCAGCTGTGTCTGTCCTTCGATGTGAAAAGTGTCGGACTTGCTGGCGCGTCCGACGCTGCTCACATCATTGGCTAACGGGATCGTTTGCTGCGCGATGTCTGCTGAGAAAGAATAAGCACCGGAGTCATGCGCGCGCTGCCACGCGGCGCGCAGAGCATCGGAGTTGACGGTTGATGGTGTGAGATGATTAAACGGAGAAGAGCGGAGCGCAATAAAGAAGATAATGAAGGCACAAGTCAGCCATACCGTTTTGTGGCGAAGGATTTTCATTGACAAGCCCCCTTGACTGGAGAGGAGTTGATAGATACTTCTACTCGACGCGATACACGTCGGAATTGCAGCTCGATCTGGTTATCTCCGTGGCTGGTATCCTTGGCTTAGGGACCAGCAGAACAGATGTAGGCGATCGAGCGAGGCGGTAACGATCAGAATAATATCACAGAATAGTTGAACTTGCGCAGACTCGCAGCTGGTCTTGGGTCACCTGAAGTAAACGTTCGATCAAAAGCAACTGCCTCTAGAAAATCAAAATCCCGATGAGCTGATCCGGCCCATCGGGATTTTTTGTTGCCATTCACTCGATCAAGTTGCTTCCATCGCCAAAGCAATTGCACCTAGGATGCCCGATCGAGTTACAAGCCCTGGCGGCGCGATGAATTGATCGATCTGGTCAACGATGAGCGGCGATTGCACATAGCCATTCAGAATGTTTTGCCCATAGTGGCAAATCATCGGAAAAATTTCTTGGCGCTGCATCACGCCGCCACTGAGTACGATGCGCTGTGGCGAATAACTCAAGATCAAATTGCTGATTGCCTAACCAATAGGGAGATGTAGTCGGTCTTTACCTGTAGCGTCCATGCTCCCAATCGCCATCCATGTTCTATGTGGCAATAGAAGTATTTTGAATTTGCTTTCCAAAACTTCTGGCAGTAGAATACCGCACAATCTTATCTCGCCAGGCTTTCCAACACTGGCACTCGTCAGGCCACCCTCAACTCCATGGCCTGATGGCTAAAAGTATCGGTTCTAGGATTCGAACTCATAACCCGACGAAATGCAGTAACAAATCTCCTCCCCTCAGCAAAGCGACACCGTAGACCGTCAGGCTACGGTGTTTTTGTTAACCCGACGATTCAAGGTCCTAGACCTGTCATTCCGCGAGGGATTTTGCGTGAACTGCAGACCGTCGGGCTTCTTTCTGACTAGAGAGGGGAATAACGAGCCTCCTCTATTAACATGTAGCTGCTGAAGAACCTAATCCGAACACGCTCACCAAACGCTGACCGAAAAAAGTATCTCTTAGTTTTCAGCGCAAAATTGTCTCACGCATGCTCAACCCTTACAATTGTTATAGGGTTAATGCCGCGCTAACTTCAGGCTACACACGGAAAACAAAAGGAGTCGAGATCGTGTTTGCGATCTCGACTCCTTGTTTTAGATATCGCCCTACCCTCAACGGGCGAAAAACTATCGGCTGCGGGCAACACCGCGCAAGGAGATCGTGACGATGCCAACGATGCAACCTTGCACAAAGTAGACGATCGCCAGAACGACACTGCCTGACAAGATCAAAGCAAGCAGCGCGCCCAGTCCGCCAGCGGTGAATTGCCCGGGATCACCCATGCAGCCCATCAACACATTGGTTGTACCCCCCAGAACTGCGGCCAGACCGGCCGCGATGCCTCCATGGATGGCGCCCTGTGCCACAGAGGTCTGCGCCTGAGCGGCGAGGCTGGCGCGTGCGGCCATGTACCCAATAAAGAGCGGTATCAATAAACTTGCCAAACAGCCCAAGCCAGCTTGTGGAACCACATTCATTCCGAACAGCCCGAAGGCGGTCGTCATCACTCCGCCGATGATCCCCCAAGTCCAAAGATGACGTTGCATGTTGTGCCTCTGTGCTTAAAGGATGCTGCGATCGATTGTGATAAGTCTACCACCAATTTAAATCGACGGGCAAGTGTTGATCCCGTTGGGAATACCGCTCGTCGGTGCTACATTTCTTGACAGGGACAATTCGAGCGGGATGTGCAGAGGCGAATAGGGCGGTCGAGTGACTGATCGTCGCAGCACTCCGTGACAGACAAAGACGCAGGCGTCTGGCGAGGCGCTGCGTTTTTTGTTAAGAGTAAAGATCCGCCGTTGTACGGCTCCGGTGTTTTCGTTAGCCCGGCGATTCCAGTTCATAGACCTCTAATCCCGCGAGGGTCGTCCATGAACTGCAGACCGTCGGGCTTCTTATACTGGCCGAAGGCAGTAACCGGCGTCCCTCATAAAATATGGCCTCCTGAAAGGCTTTATCCCACCGCGCGCACTCTTCCCCATCCCCGAAAGAAAATCGGCCCGCTGTGCTCTCCTCTTATTTCTCTTTGATCGTTATCACCGTCCCCGTCGTCCGACCGATCACGTCCGGGCTATACATTGCATATGACTTCATCGGCAGCACGTTGAAAGTACCGGCTGTCGTGGCACGCGCCTGATACGTGTAAGTCAATGTGTTGTCGTAGTACATCCACGTCGAGAACAACGCCACACGATCATCACGCAGTTCGACATGATTCCAATACCAGTTGCGCCAATCATACGACTGATCGCCCAAATTCTGCGCCGTTGTCGCCAGACTCATATCGATCGCTTCCAGACCGGCGGGTAACGGATCTTCGACGATCACATAATTAGTGCGTTTGTTATAGCGCACCGATAAAGTCACCGTGACGATGTCGCCCACAGTCAAATCCTGCAAGGTCTTACCGTTGCCGATCGAGTATTCGCGCGAAACGTGCACACCCTGATCATCGATCGGCGTGATGTTGTTGGCGCGATATTGGCGCAGGCTGACATTTGCACGTAGCGGCGCGCCCAAGCCATCACCGCGCGTGATGGTCACGATTGGATTGCTATTGTTTAGAGAATCGATCGGGATGATCCACTTGCCGTGCTTGCCTAAAGTCTGAGGCGTAACTAGAGTTGTGGAAATTAATTGGCCATTGACACTAATTGTGTAAGTGTAGTTGCCTTGATTCTCAAAAGTCGATGCCACGTAATCGGTCAAGGCCACCAGACTCATGCTGGTTTCCTGGGTCGTCTGCCAGTGACCGTCTTCACGCTGCATCATCAACCAGCTCACCGCGCGATCGATCGTTGGATCGGTGGGAGCCAACCGGGTTAATACATCGATCATAATCGCCGTCGTGCGTGTGCTCGTGCTCATGCCGTAATAATCCGGCACTTGATCTTGCCAATAAATCGATCGGCCATCCGTCTGAGCGACTGCACGCAAGTCTTGCAACAGCGTCTCGACGCGCGCATCCGATTGATTTCCATTAGTGATGTACAACGCCAGCGCAAGAAACGCTTTGCCATATTGATCGAGTTTGTCGCGCTCTTCATACAATCGGCCGGCTAGGCCGGGATCGCCTTCGCCTAATTCAGCCAGAACATACAACGCAAACGCGCGCACATTCGTGCCAGTCGATACAAACTGCGCGCCATGCACGCTGCCGATCGGTGCATCGATCGAGGTGGTCTTCAGCCAGTTCGTCAAGTAATTGATCGCGTTTTCGCGCACCCGATCGTCGATCGGCCGCCCGCCGACTTCCATTTGATGCAGGCCATACAGTACGTACGCCGTGATCGATGGATTGGTCTCATCGTCTTTCCACCAGCCCCAACCGCCATCGTTGTGCTGATAGCCATACAAGCGTTGCAAGCCTTGCGTGATCATCGCATTCAATTGATTGTCAAAGCCGGGCCGCACATCAACGCCGATCGTTTTGATCAAGCGCAGCACGACGACATCGGGCAGGAAACTGCTCATCGTCTGTTCGACACAGCCATATGGAAAACCAACTAAGTATTCCAACCCGCTGTCGATCCCGGCCACCAACGTGGGTTCGGTCTCGATGACTAATTCATCCAGTTGGCGATTGACATCCGGCGGCAACATGACGGTGATCGATTGTGTGCCGGTAATCGGCTGATAGTTGATGTAGGGCACGTCTTCATAGAACGCATTGATCGGCAGCGAGAGTTTCACTGAGTCGCCGCGTCCCTCGATCGTCTGCGCCGCCAGTGTCAATGTGATTGATAATGCGCGTGGTGCTATCACATTCCAATAGATTGGTGCAGAGTTGTTCGGACCAATGGACATCGATTGCACGTCACCACAACTGCTTTGCTCCTTACCTTCTGAAGATTGCCATAGACAACTCATTTTCAGCGTCTCTGTGATCGGCGTGTAGTTATGCACGATCGCACCGATGTGCGCTTGATCGCCGATAGTGAAGAAGCGCGGCAGCACCGGCTGCAACACAAACGGCTTGGTCGTCACAATATCGACTTCACCCTGCCCCAGACGTGTATCGGCGGTGACGGCTTTCGCGCGCATGCGCCACGTCGTCAGATTATCCGGCAGCGGCACTTCGATCGTCGCCTCGCCCGCTGAGTTGGTGCGGACGGCGGCTTTCCAAAACGCAGTGTCGGCAAATAAATCGCGCGGGCTGACATCGCCGCCACCGCCGCCGCCTTTTGCTTTCTTGTCGAGAATCGCCGTCAAACGATCGACGCTGGTGACGAGCGACAAACTACTGTGCACGCCCAAACCGCGTTGGCGATAGAACGCCGTGAGAATATCTTGATCTTGATCGCCGACTAGCGCCAGCACCGCGGCATCGATTAAACTCAACGACACTTCAGCCTGAACAGGACGACTGAGATAATCGGTGACGCGCACTTTGTAAACAGCAGTATCGCGCGGGGCGTAAGTCGATCGATCGGGCATCAGCTCAACATTCAATTGTTGGTGCGTAAGATCGACGTTGAGCGCCACATACCCGATCTTGAAATCCGCCGCCGGAAAATCTGGGGCTTGTCCCTTCAACACAATCACGCTCACGTAAGCGTTCGGCGCGTAGTCCGATCGGATCGGCACATCGATCAAAGCGCTGGTGCCGTGAATCGGCTGCGTCCAATACCGCAGCACGCCGCCGCGCTCGATACTGATCAACGCGGTGCTGTCGGAAAACGGCGCGGTGATCAACAAGCGCGCAGTGTCGCCGGGTTGATAAGTGCGCTTGTCGGCAATGACATTGATCCGATCGTCATTCTGAATACCCCAGTTCACATACTCGCCGCCGTACGTCCAAAAGTATGCGGACGCGATTGATTCGACGTGATGTGAATCATGCCCGCGCACGACGACACGATATTCGCCGCCGCGCTGCGGCGTGACGACCGCGAGGGCTGTGCCATCGATCGATGTGGTCACGACTTGCGTTGAGATCAATGTATCGCTGTAACCGCTCTGCCAGTAATACGCGCCATAGTTATCTCGCACACGCACCGATCGCCATTCGCGATCGTAAAGTTCAACGGTGAGCGGCACGTTTGGCCGCAACTGCCGATCGAGGCCAGCGGCCACCACTTGAATATCCATCGGTTCTTTGGGCTTCGACACATACCAGTTCGGTTTCGCGCCGACATACAAATCGCTATGATGCGCGACGGCATAACCCCGCGCACTTGTCACTTGATTATTCTGATCGATCACATCGGCCTCGAAAGTCAACACTTGACTGTGATTGGCCTTCGATAGATCGATCGGCATCGTGAAGGTGAACGTGCCATTGGCATCCGTAGTGCCTGTGCCATTAGCGTAGAGGTTCTCGCCCCGATTGTCATTCTGGCCCCACAGCCAGTACGCCTCAGCGTAATCACCGAAACCATACCAGGTATCGGGCAGCGAGAAATAATAATTGGTGCTGGACATGCGCCAGTTCACCTGCGCCTGCGGCATCGGTGCGCCGAAATAATAATCGGCCTGCACCGTGATGGTCATCACATCGCCATCGATCGGCTCGGTGATCGCTGGTGTCACACTCACTTTGAATTCAGGCTTGCGATATTCGGCCACTTGAAAGTTGCCCTGTGCTGCTGGTTCAGTGTCGCTATAAACCACATCAATATTGTATGATCCTAGTGCGGCCTCATCAGCCAGTTTCACTTCACCATAGAACGTGCCCATATCAGTCACGGGTAAATCCTCACGATAGATCTCGTTACCTTGTGCGTCCTGAATCGTGACCGGTACTGTAATGAATTTCGGCAGACTAAAAATGCCGTCGTTATCTTGACGGACGACACCTTTGAAATACACCGTCTGGCCCGGTCGGTAGATCGGCCGATCGGAATACAGAAACACTGTGTGTGATGGCTCGCCGTAGTAATACGGCAGTTGGAAATCGCTGGTGCTGATGCCATCGTCCCAATTGCTCGACACAAAACCCCAGCGATCAACTGAACCATCGGTCATCACGTAGATTGGCTGCCAACCATACGCGCACTC
>JBGQGR010000181.1:0-6530 GCA_041497495.1 Anaerolineae bacterium
AAGATCGATCCAAACTCGAATCCTACGGCGTCGCTCAGGACAGGCTTCCAATTTCTAACCTCCACGTTATACCCATTGGCAGCAACATCGATCCGAGTCGCTTGATTGATTTTGACGCACAAGCCGCGCGCGCTCAATGGAAAATTCAGGCGAACGAAATGCTGATCGGCTACTTCGGGTTTTTGAGTTCAAGCAAAGGCGGCGAAGTATTGATGCGCGCGCTGAAGCTGCTCGTCGATCGGAATTTGCCGGTCAAGTTGATCTTGATCGGCGGCCGCACGGGCTCGAACGATCCGTCAAATGCTGAATATGCGAAGCAGGTTGATCGACTGATCGATTCGCTTGGCTTGAAAGATCGCGTTCTCGCAACGGGTTATCTCGATCCGATTGATGTCTCGCGTACGCTCATGATCTGTGATGTGCTCGCGCTTCCGTATCAGGATGGCGCTTCGCTTCGGCGTGGAAGTTTGCTGGCGGCGATTGCGCATGGCCGCGCGATTGTGACGACAACGCCCGCTTTCCCCATCCAGGGGTTGATTGACGCCCAAGCGGTTTTGTTTGTCCCGCCGGATGATCCGACGTCGCTGGCTAACGCGATCGAGCGGACGTTAACCGATCGAGAATTACGGAATCGACTCAAGCGCGGCGCGAGCGAAGCGGCGAAACTTTACACGTGGGATCGCATCGCGCAGCAGACGATCGAAGTCTATCGAAGTGTGTTGGCATGAGACGTCCAGCGCTCCTCGCCTATTTATTAGTCCTCACTGGTTTTGCCATGCGAGTGTGGAATCTTTCCACATCCAGTGTGTGGTGGGATGAAGCGTATACAGTGCAGACTGCTCGGTATGGTTGGGATACCTTCTGGCAACTCCAAACGATTGCGCGACATCCACCGTTGTATTTCTTGAGCGTGCGCGGCTGGGATAATGTTGCGGGCTGGAGCGAATTCAGCCTCCGGTTCTTGTCCGTGGTGTATGGAGTCATCGGGCTAGTCTTGTTGTATAAACTATGCGCGCATTTGTTTACACAGCGTGCCGGGGTGTGGACTCTGTCAGTTGCCGCACTCAGTCCGGCAATAGTTGTTTACTCGCAAGAAGGGCGTATGTATGCGTTGGCATTCATGCTGGCCTGCGGAATGTTGTACTTTGCAGCGCGAAGTATGGCAGTACACATCAGCGATCAATCATTCCGCCGCCGAGACCACGCGCTGTTTCTCGTTTTCGAATCTTTGTTGCTGTTGACTCATTACTTCGCTTTGCCGTTTGTTGCTGCACTGAACGTGCTGATCCTTCTCCGATTGTTGCGACAACCTGCGAGGCTGGCTGATTACTTCAAATGGATCGGCGGGCAAACACTCGCTGCATTACCAGTGTTGGCTTGGGTCGCGATGGTAGGATTGTCGGTAGCGAATGAGCCGCGCCCTGATCTCATTGGCTTTGCGCGGCAGGTGATCGTATTGTGGGCCACGAGCGTGCGCGATCTAAACAATCAATGGACGGCGATCTTTTGGACGTCAGCCGTACTGATTATTTTTGTGTCGATGTTTGCTGCTCTAAATCATCGTTGTGCCCGATTGGTTATTTTGTTTGGCGCGTTGGCCTTAACGTTGGCCTTTGTCTTTGCCAATGTCATCACTTCATTTCATCCACGCTATGTCCTGATGTTTAGCATTCCGTTCTTTGTTCTGCTCGGCGGCGCGCTGGATAGTGGCCAAGCCTATCGCAGTCGGCGCGCGATGGTGAGTGGCATTATTTTGATCGTGACCGCTGTGTTGCTTATTGCGGGCTGGAAGATTGTGATCGATCCGCAATATGCCAAGGATGATGCTCGCGGCGCAGCTGCTTATCTCCGATCGATCTCCCAGCCCGACGATGTGATCTTAGTCGAAGCGCATGATTACACGCTGAGCTATTACGATCACGGCTTGGCCTCAACTAAAATGATCACGGCTTCAATCGAAGCCGATGCGTTTCAACAACTCTCTCAAGCAGTCGGCACAGCTAAACACGTGTGGTTAGCGCACTGGGCCGTCTCGACGCAAGACCCGCGTGGTTACTGGCGTTTCGTGTTGGAACAATCCGGTCGATTGATCGATTGGACGTCGTATCACGGTTATGAGTTGTATGAATATGAAATGCGATCGTCGATCATTCAACCTGTGCTAATCGATCGCGCTCCGTTGGACTTCGCAATCGCAAAAGCGACTGCCTGGTCGGGCATTCAAGATCAAAGCGAGGGTGCACTCGCAATTGCGATCGAATGGCGGCGTGGCGATCAAACATCAAACGACGCGCGAGTTGCCTTGCGATTGCTCGATTCAGCTGGTCACGAAATCAACAGCGTGAATGTACCGTTGATCGATGAAACCGGGCGGCCGCCTGCTGCTTGGTTGCTCGATCAACCAACGCTGAATTACTATGTGCTGCCTATTCCGCTCGGAACGCCACCGTTGAGTTACACGCTTGATGCGCGGGTGTATGAGCCGAAGTCAAGCCCCGATATATTATCCAGCGAACAGGCACTAGGTGATATTCATTTGTCACGGCGATTGGACGCTAGCGATCCTTATCGCACACTCGACGGTTATCATTGGCAGACCATTTCAACCACGGCCGTTGTACCCAGACTGAATCTCGAGGCATTCAGTGTAGCACCTCAAATGCCAAAGTCACTTGATCAAGTGGACGTGACTGTGCGTTGGCGCAAAACGGGATCGATCGACACTGCCGCGCCGCACATTCGGCTGATCCAGAACGATCGGGTTTGGGTAGATCTGGACTCGAATCTCTTCGAGCGTGATTATCCGATCGGGCAATGGTTGATTGGCGAAACCGTGATCGAACATCGAGCGTTGACCTATCCGCCGATCGCCGGTGAAGCGCAGTTGCAGATCGGACAGGGCGAGAGCTGGACGACCTTGATCACACTGACGTTGAATACATCGGCGCTGAGTTTTGCCGCGCCGATAATGCAGCATTCACAGTCGGCATCATATAATCACTTCACCGACTTGGTGGGTTACGATCTGTCAGCGGATTCGATCGCGCTTTATCGACCCTTAGAATTGACGATCTATTGGCGTGCAATGAATACCGAGCCCATTACCACTTCTTATACTATCTTCACACAATTGATCGCAGCGGATGGGCATCTGGTCGCGCAGCAAGACGGCTTGCCCAGCCCGATAGTTAATTCGTGGGTGAAGGGACAAGTCGTCGTAGATCGACACGCACTGAAAGTTGTCGATCCTGCATATCGAGGCCCCGCGACGCTGATCGTCGGATGGTATAATTCTGCGACGATTGAGCGAGTCCAGACGATCACTGGCGATGATCATGTCACACTGCAAACGCCGATGCAGGTGACCGAACAATGAGCAATCGATAATCAACTCTATATGTATCCATTCATAAGCGAAATTAGCCGGAATAACAAACTAAAACTTATTCAAAAACATTGCAGTCTGCAAGATTCAATTCTCGAGGTTGGATCAGGGAACGGTTGGCTTGCGAGCAAGTTGAGGCAGCAAGGCTTTCGAGTAACGACACTTGATTTGTCTGAGCATGCTGATATTGTCGGCGATATCAATCAATGGGAACAGCTGGGCTTACAGCGCGGCTCTTTCGATGTGGTGATCGCGTTGGAAGTGATTGAACATATAGACTGTTGGGACACGCTCTGCGCTCTATGTAAGACGGATGGTTTGATCATGTTGTCATCGCCTCATCCTAGCTGGGATTGGGTAATGAAGGTCCTGGAATATTTAGGGCTTAACCAAAAGCGAACTTCTCCTCATGATCAGTTGACAGACTTTCGACAAATTAAGATGCCTAGCTTGCTAAACATACGACCGGCGCTCATCCACCAAGTGGCTATCTTTATTAACCGGCGCGCCGGCTAAAGGCTAGCGTCAAGCGGATGGCCGCGATAAGTTCAGATCGAACCGCTGTGATCGTGCCTTGGACTGTATGCTATTATCCTAAGGTCTGCCGAACAAATGCTCAAGGCTAAACCGGATCGCGTAGCATGGATGAGTCAGCACTCATTGCCACTTATCCTGATCGCATTTGTGGCTCTCGCCTCCATTTATAGCTATGTTACTCCAATCTTTGAAGGTCCGGATGAAATCTGGCATTTTGCGTTTGCCGATCACTTGGCGAGCGGCGGTGGTCTACCCATCTTTGATATTAATCAGCCAGCAACCTTTCTGCGCGATGGCGCGCATCCGCCGTTATATTATTGGCTGGTCGCGGCCGTGATCGCGCCGATCGATCGCAGCGACTTCCCCGATCAGTTTCAGTTCAATTTGGCGAGTCCGAAGATCACGCCGGGCGGACAGAGCGATCGGCCTGATCTGCTGATTCACACCGCGCGCGAAGATTTTCCGTATCACATGACGACGTTGGCTGTGCATTTGGCACGCCTGATCTCGATCGCGTTGGGCGTGCTGACGATCATCGGCGTATGGAAAGTGGCGCATCAACTGTTGCCCGATAGCGCTCGTCTGGCGATCAGTGCAACCGCGTTAGTCGCGTTTGTGCCGCAGTTTGTATACGGTCTGGCAATGATCAACAATGATGCGCTGGCTGCGGCTGCTGCGACCTGGACCTTGTTTGCATTGCTGCAATTGATGCGCGACCGCTCAATGCGTTGGGCAATGATCAGCGGCGCGTTGTTGGGCATCACCTTGTTATCGAAGATTGGCATGATTGCGATCTTGCCGCTGCCCGTGCTGGCGTTGCTGGTCGAAGGAACTCACCGCGGAGGCGCGGAGGCGCAGAGAAATACTAAGCTGGGTCGCCTGGCAGCCGAGTGGTTAAAGTCGCGCCAATGGAAAAAGATTCTAATCAATGGCGCAATCATTTACATTATCGCGTTTGCCATTGCGGGTTGGTGGTACGTTCGCAACTGGACGCTGTACGCCGATCCGCTGGCGTGGAAACAGTGGCAGGCCTTAACGGGTCTGGGTCGAATTCCGCCGACGCTGGGCGATTTTGTCGGTGAAATGCTGGGCATGTTCGGCACGTTTTGGGTCGACTTCTCCTTGCGCCTCGATCGAGTGCTGTGGCCGATCTTCGGCCTGCTGATCCTCGTTGCACTGCTAGGCTTGATCCGCCGTGCGGCACGGCATTTCTGGCCGCTACTCAATTGGCCGGGCGTGGTGATCGTCAGCGTGTGGTTTAGCCTGCTGTTGGCCGTCGGGCTGCGCTATGCTCTAACAGTGTATGATGTGCATGGCCGGTTGTTTTATCCGGCATTGGCGATGATCGGCGTGGTGTTGGTGCTGGGGCTGTCGGGCTGGAAAGAGATCGTTGGACGCCGATTGATCTTCGGGGCGATCGGCGGATTATTCGTATTTAATTGGATTGTCCCGTTCTGGATAATACAGCCGGCTTATGCGCACCCGATTGTTTCTGCGCTGCCTGTCGGAGTGACGCAGACCTCGATCGGGTTTGGCGATGTTGAGTTGATCGGTTATCAGTTAAAGAATGATCGAGTAGAGAGCGGCGACGCTATCGAGGTCCAGACTTATTGGCGATCGAGTGCATCAAATTCACACGCAACGACTGCTTTAACAGGCATCGTATCGCTAATTCAGCCAGACGGCACAGTGATTGATCACGGTGATCAAGTATTGGGCACGGACGCTTATCCCAGTTGGGCATGGCAGCCGAATGAAATTGTGGCAACTGAGTTTCTGATACAGGCTGAAAGCAATGTCACCCTGGCAGCTGACGTTCGATTAAGCGTGCGCGGTGAATCGGCGCAGTTGATTTCGTCGCCGGCGGGCGCAGCGATCGATCTGGGCCGGATCGTCGTGAAGAACGATCGAGCTTGCCAGATCGATCAATCGGTGGATGCTGCCTTCGGCGGATCGATCAAGTTGATCGGCTACAAGGTCGAGCAAAGCAATGTGGTTGGTGAACCATCGCGCGTGATCTTATGCTGGCAATCGATCAAGCTGACCGCGATCGACTATACTGTGTTTGTGCATGTGCTCGATAATCAGGGCGGTCTGATCACGTCAGATGCTCAGCCGCTTGATGGAAACTATCCGACTTCGGCGTGGGCCGCGGGAGAGCAAATTGAGGATTCACATCCGTTACCGGCGGTCATTGATTTAGTCATCAAACGAGTTTCAGTTGGCCTTTATCGACTGGATACCGGCGAGCGATTGACGATTAACGGATCAAATGCTACAGAGTTTCAACTAACGAGTGGTAAATGACAAATGGCACAGCGCCGACGTTGAATAAAGTTATTGTGATCGGCGGCGGACCGGCGGGCTTGACGGCCGCCTATGAATTGAGCAAGGTTGGCGTCAAGTCGATCGTGCTGGAAATGGGCGCGCGCGTCGGCGGTATCGCGCGCACCGAAGTTTACAAAGGTTATCGCATGGACATCGGCGGCCATCGCTTCTTCACGAAAGTCGGCGAGGTCGAAGCGCTGTGGCATGAAATTTTGGGCGACGACTTTTTAGTGCGGCCCAGACTCAGCCGCATCTATTACAATCGCAAATTTATCTTGTA
>JBGQGR010000182.1:0-6527 GCA_041497495.1 Anaerolineae bacterium
CTCTGCCAAACCCAACGTCGTCTCAAGGCGATAAGTGATGCCATTGACTCCATCGCTACTGTCCCAGCTCAATGTGTTCGCATTGACCGGCCGCTCCGTCCCGATGATCGGCCTGCTGTTCGAATCGAGCGTAACCAAAATGTGCGGCTCGCCGCTCAGCCACACTGCTCGGCGCTTGTTGACTTTCGTCTCACTGATGATCGTGCCCGGCTTAATCCCGCTGTTGGAAGAATCGATCGCTTTTTCATAGAACCAATTCTGCGATTCGTACAACACAAACTCCGGCGAGTGCGGATCGCCAAACACCAGGATCAATTGCTGCGCTGGATTGCCCGACCCTAAAACTTGATCCTGCAAAAATACTTGCGATGGCTGTCCGTCAGGGGGCAGAAGGATACCGAAACGAGCGTGACTGCGCGCGTTGTCCAGCGTCGTTAAGCAGCACTGCTTGTCGATCGGCGCAACGCTAAAGGCGGGCGGCGTCGCACGGATCGTCGGCGTGGCCGGCACAATCTCGATGTGGCGTAATCCAAAAATTTGAGCCAGCACTTCACGCGTTTGCGGAATGGCGATCAACACGGCCAGCGCGATCACGATCGCAATGACGACCAACACCGGGCGCGATCGGAAGATCGATTTAGTTGATCGACGATCTTGACCGACGTTCAAGCCCGATCGGACGCGCGCGGCGATGTTCGGCATGGCCGGATACTCGATCGATTGACCGGCATCGATCAAAGCAGATTCAAGTTTTTGGAAATCATCTTCTAACATCATTGTCCCTGCTTAGCGTCATTGCGACCCTGAGCAAAGCGAAGGGGAAGCAATCTCGAATTCGATCTGGAGATTGCTTTGTCGTGCCTACGGCACTCCTCGCAATGACGCAGTGTCAGTTGTCATCTCAACCAAATCAGGAAATTCATTCTGAATAATCGATCGCAGCCGCGCCAGCGTGCGATGTGTGCGCGATTTCACCGTGCCGATCGGAACGTTCAGCGTCTGGGCGACTTCGTCTTCCGACAGTTCCAAAAAGTATCTGAGCGCGATCAATGTTTGCTGATCGCGATCGAGTTTATTCACTGCTTGCAGTAACCGCTGCGATTGCGCGCGCTGGGCCACGATGCCCTCAATTGTCAGATGATCCGATTCCACTACGGCTTGTTGAGTAAAGCGATCGGTCATACCTTGCCGCCGCTGTGAAGATTTGATTCGATTCAAGGCGAGGTTGGTCACAATCCGCAGCAGCCACGGTCGAAAAGGTTGACCCAACTTGAAGGAACGCAATGCCTTGTACGCGCGCAGGAATCCATCTTGCGCGGCATCGGCGGCCTCGTCGGCATCATGCGTGATGAGATACGCTGCGCGAAACGCGAGCGTTTCATACTGCGTCACCAACGCTTCGTAGGCTGCCACCTCGCCGCGTTGGGCGCGGACAATCAGGTCTTGCTCGACATCCAACTGGGTCTCCACCGCGAGTGGTTACACCATTATATACAACGATCGAGGTGAAACAGTTCCGTTTTGGAGATTGGAGGTTGGGTTTTAGAAGTTGGAGGCCGCGCGGCCACCCATCATTCCGCAAGTTGACCGGTATACGCCAATGGCGTATAATCCCATAGCGAGTCAATAGGGTCCACTATGGTCATCATTGAGACATCGGCTTTTACGCGGCAAGTCCAAGCGCTGTTGTCCGACGAAGAATATCGAGAATTGCAGACAGCGTTGATCGATCGCCCCACTCTTGGGAGCATCATTGTCGGGAGTGGCGGCCTGCGTAAAGTTCGTTGGACGGCGAAAGGCAAAGGAAAACGCGGCGGCTCGCGAGTCATTTATTACTGGACGGTCCGGCAAGATCAATTGCTCATGCTGCTGATCTACAGCAAGAGCGAACGCGAAGATTTAACACGCGATCAATTAAGGATTTTGAAGAAGATGATCGAGGAGGAATATCCATGAAAGATGAATTGTTCGACGAACTGGTGGCGAGCGTGCGTGAAGGCGGCGCAATTTTGCGCGGTGAGGCCGCCCCTTCGCGCAAGTTTGCCGTAACGAAGACCGATGTCAAACGTATCCGCTTGAACTATCAGCTGTCACAAAGCCAATTTGCCGGGCTGTTGGGCATCAGCGTGGCGACGCTGCAGAATTGGGAACAGGGACGCAGGATGCCCAAAGGCGCAGCGGGTGTGCTCTTACAAGTCGCTGCTAAGCATCCTGACACACTCTGGGACATAGTCAAGCCAGTTGTTGCCCCAAGTAGAATGAACGCCGCCAGAACGAGTAAAGGCGCGCGCGCTACGCGCACCAACAAGAGATTGAAAGCCTAAGGACAAACGAAACCCAGATGGTCGTCAATAACAAAATTCCCTCGCCCGAATCATTGGTCGAGGGAGTTTCAATTTACTCGTTACCCAATTAGCATCTTCGCCGCGAGTTGAACTAGCGCTAAGATCGATGTTGGCACAACGCCCAACAAGAATGTCGCCGCGTTGCGCGCGGACGATCAGGTCTTGCTCGACATCCAAATGAGTCTCCACCGCGCTACGGATTCTCAGATACTATACAACGATGGAGGCGAAAGAGTTCCGGCGAATTGGAGTTGATCGAACATTGCAGTTTGACTTTGAGCACGATTCGACTAAACTTCATTATGCTTCTGGAAAAAGGTAAGGCTTTGCCAGTTATCATGACACAAAGGGAAGAAGATATGGATGATGAACTCGCAGAAGATATTCTTCAAAGTGATGAGCGAACTTTCAAGAGCCGAGTTGAGCGTTACAAATTCTTCTTTACACTCCCCGATCCTGAAAATGGTCTTTGGCTGAATCCACCAGAATGCTCAACTCTCATTGAAGAAGCTTTTTGGTGCTACATCGAAGGTCAATTTGTCGCATGCGTCTTCCTGTGCCAAACAACTCTGGAAAACCTTTTTCGCGCGCTGGTTTCAGTGACTGATAGAGCAGGCTTCAATGATATCATTGAGGCAGCATACAACAAAAACCTAATTAGCGATAAAGAAAGGGGAGACCTTCATGCGTTACGCACCCTGCGAAATCAGTTTACTCACATGAAACCGTTGGCTCATCCAGGGTCATTATGGCGTCAACAAGTACGCGAAGGCAAGAGTGAGGACGAGCACGCAAATAGCGTGGCACAGTTCGCGTTGACGACAATGTTCAGCCTTCTTGTAAAACCACCTTTTGTACTTTGAAAATCACGAAATGTATGTGCGAACGAGGAACCAACATTCGCACGCCAACCACGCTACATATGCTGCTTTTTGGCACAGTTGCTTCATTAAGAGCTAATCAAACGTATGCTAAACCTGATAGAAGTTCGACGCAAACTTGTTTCGTCCGTTGATATCCTTGAAAGAGAGGTTAAAGAAGTCTATTCCGGTTTGGTTCTTCCGCACTGGGGTGGCGAACTGCACGGTTTTCCCCATACCCTTTACGGCTACATGATGGTCTGCTTTTCCCAAATTGATCTCTTCTCAGCATGTTGGAAGGGTGACAGTTCTTCGCAAGGTCAAACACTGCGGATGATTGATTTCATGGAGAAGTATATCGCGCCCAATCGGGAGACAAGCAGCGTCGCAGTGCAGATTTGGCGACACAAACTCATGCACACTGGAGAGCCGCGCTATTTGCTTGATGATAAATCTGGGCGATGGTACAGATGGTTGCTGCACTGGTGGGAACACTTGCGGCCAGACCAACATTTCACTTTCTCTGACACGTCTGATTCAAGAATATTGAACCTAGGGCTTGTCTATTTGATTTCAGACATGCGAAATGGCTTTGCGAAGTATCTGAATGATCTGTCAGTTGACCCTTTGCTACAAGTGAACTATCAAAAAGTTGAGACTGAGTTAGCATCCCAGAAATTCAGAATACACTAACCACAATGTCCTTCGTCGAGCATACACACAACAATAGCAAAACCTCCCTCGCTCGATGATTCGGGCGAGGGAGTTTCAATTTACTCGTTACTTGCATTTGCACTGCAACGCACGTAGTGCGGTGTAAGTGTTACTCATCATCCAATCAACATCTTCGCCGCGAGTTGCATTAGCGCCAAGATCGATGTGGGGATCACGCCCAGCAAGAACGTCGCCAACGCGGAGAGATTCACGACCCAGCCAAGCGATCGATATTTCACCGGCTCGACTTCCTTGCCTACATCCGCATCGCGCATAAACATATCGACGATGACACGCAGATAGAAGAAGGCGGACACGACACTGGTCAACACGCCGATGATCGCCAACCAGTATAAGTGCGCATCGATTGCCGAGAGGAACAAATAGTATTTTCCGACAAAGCCGCCCGTCAAGGGAATGCCGGTTAGGCTGAGCATGAAGATCGTCATCATGATCGCGAGGCCGGGACTGCGCTTATATAATCCACGATAAGTGTTGAACGATTGATCTTCGCCCGTTGTTTTCGCCATCGCGGTTAAGATGGCGAACGCGCCGATGTTGGTAAATGTGTAAGCGACCAAATAGAATAGCGCGCCCGAAATTCCGTTTTCATTCGCAGACGCAACGCCCATCAAAATATAACCGGCGTGCGCGATCGATGAATAGGCCAGCATGCGTTTGAGGTTGGTCTGCGAGATCGCCACGATGTTGCCGAGGATCATCGTCGCCGCGGAAACGAGCGCCACGATTGTCACCCACTGACTCTGGATCGATCCGAGCGAGTAAACGAACACACGCAGCAATGCCGCAAAACCGGCGGCCTTGGCACCGACCGACATGAAGCCGGTGATCGGCGTCGGCGCGCCTTCGTACACATCAGGCGTCCACATATGGAAGGGTACCGCGGCGACTTTGAAGCCCAGCCCAACTAAGATCAGGCCCGCGCCGATCAATAACAGCGGCGAGTTCGGAATTTGAGAAATCTTGGCGGCAATGACAGCCAGATCGATCGAGCCAACCGCGCCGTACGTCAACGCGATGCCGAACAGCAAGAAGCCCGAAGCGAATGCGCCAAGCAGGAAATATTTGATCGCGGCTTCTTCCGATTGCAGATCGGGTCGAGCGAAACCGGCCAGGATGTAGAGCGGGATCGACAGTAACTCGAGCGCAATGAAGACGATGATCAAGTTGTTGGCGGATGCCATCAACACCATGCCGCTGACGCTGAACAGCAGCAGCGCGTAGTATTCGCTGCGGCCAATCGATCGATCGCGAATGTAGTTGATCGAAGTCAAGACGGTGAAGCCACCCGCGATGATCACCACGAGGCTCAATATCTGCGCGAACGGATCGAGCGCAATCATGCCGCCGAAGCCGAGCGCGTGCCGATCGAGAATGCCGAAGGCCGCTACGGCCGCAACTACAAAGCCGAGGAAAGCAGGCCAGGCAGTCAGCTGTCGCCGATCGGGTTTCAGGAACAGATCGAGTACTAGGACAATCATTCCGAAGACCGACAGAATCGTCGCTGGCAGGATCGATAGATAATCAGTTGAAGTCAATTGTAAGTTCATACGAAACGAATCTATCCTTCTTCGCCGCGAATACGCACACGCGTTTCTTCAACGATCCAGAGGCGATGTTCCACCGTCTCTGTCTGCAGGAGTGCAATCGCTTGGCGGAAAACATCCATTACATGCGGTTTGTCTTGACGAAGAACACGGAGCACCATAAAGCCCGGATATCGATCGGGCGGATAAATACGCACATCGGAGAAATCTAAGTCAAGTGTGACTAAGACACGCCCTTCAGCTAAACAAACCTCAGCGATACGCAGATCGGCTTGACCGCTGAGCGCCTGTTGATTGACGGTTGCCGCATCATGATCAGCAGCGTGCAAAAGATCGGCAATTTGACCGGCAGATTCTCATCGATCTTAAATTTCACCCGCTAACTCCTGCCGATGTCAATACAATGCGCTCGCGTGCAAGTTCCGCTGCGTAGGCAATCGCCGCTTGAATATCTTCGTTGGTTAGAGACGGGTAACTTTTCTGGATTTCTTTGGCGCTAAGTCCCGCTGCCAGATTATCTAAGACCACCGACACCATGATGCGCGTGCCTTTAATGCACGCTTTGCCGTGACTAATATTCGGGTCGACGGAGATTCGATCTTGCCAGTTCATATTTGACCTCCTCCGTTCAATTATATCTGCGATTGAGTTTTACCCACCCGCGACCAATCGACCGAGACCTTGCAACACGCCGTTGACCGAGGCTTTCATCGTCTGGAAGAACGGATTCGGATACAAGCCGATCACGAAGATGACGATCACCAGCGGCACGATCACCCACAGTTCGCGCTCGGATAGATCGAGCAAGTGTTTGTTCTCTTCATTGCGCGTCTCGCCCATGAACATCTTGAGGAACATCGTCAAGATGTAGACCGCGGCCAGGATGACGCCAATTGCGGCCAGTGCTGCCCAGATCGGTTGAGCAGCCCATACACCGAGCAAGATCGTGAACTCGCCGATGAAACCGTTGAGGCCGGGCAAGCCCATGCTGCTCAACGCAACGATCAAGAACAGCGTGCCATAGATCGGTGTGATCTTCC
>JBGQGR010000183.1:0-6508 GCA_041497495.1 Anaerolineae bacterium
CAAACTTATCCGTGCTGGTTAATTCGCAATCCTTCACCGAAAACACAAACGCGCAGCCGTCATTGTAACTACCGCACCGGGCATACCAATATCGATCGGCCACGGGACAGACCGAAGGATCGTCTTTGGCAATATCGGACAGCAACGCATCGATCGCTTGTTTCTCGGACGCGATCACGCCGATCGATCGTTCACCTTCCTGCAAAGCGAATACTTGCGGGCGCAGCATCGATGTATCGGTGATGCCGATCAACTGCATCGTTTGAGTCTTGACATCGTTGCGGGCAACGATGAAGAACCACGGGCCGTCGGGTGAAGCGTGCAGATGCGATCGCTGGATCGCCCGATAAACGGACCGCTTCTCGATCGGGAGTTTGGTGAAATCGCGCTCGGTCGTCGGGGCCAGCGCCTCGATCACATATTCGAGCGGATAACCGTACACGCGGTTGTAGAGATCGAACAAGTAAACTGCCACTTCCGTATCGGTCATGAACAAAGGGAAGTAATTTCTCTGGCGCAAATATTCGACCACACCAAAATAATTGGCAAAGTCGCCGTTATGCACCAATGCTTCATCCAGCCCGCTAAACGGATGCGCGCCGCCTGGATGCCAGACGCGCCCGCGCGTGGGATAGCGCTGATGACCGATCCACACATTCGCTTCCATGTCTTCCAGTTGATAATACTGCGCAATGTCTTCAGCATAACCGACTGCTTTGAGGATCATCATGTTGCGGCCATGCGACAAGACAAAACTTTTTTTGTCGTCGCGGTTGCCGTAAAATTCTTTGTTCAAGCGAAAAGAATTTTGAAAGACAAATTCATCTTCAGCTGCCAGTATATCTTTGAAGCCATGCTCTTCGGCAAACTTGCTTAAGATCGATTCTTTGACGCGCGAGAAATATCGCACCACGCGCGGCGGTTCGATCTCAAGCCGCGGCAGATCGCGATAGTCTTCCAGATAAGACTGTTGCTCAATGCCAGTCACGTCGAAGTTGGGGAAAATATATTTCTGCTCGATCTCTTTACGCGCATCCAGATCGAGATAACCGACTTGCACCGCGTAATGATTGGGGAACTTCGGGAAGCAGCCAACGACCGCGACTCCACCGCCCTTGCCGTTCCCTCGATTGCACATCTGGCTACAGGGCGTGAGCAGATATTTGCCCTTGATCGGCTTGGAGGACGCGAGACCGATCACGCCGCAACCGCCCTCCGCTTCCTGACTGCGAAAGTCGGCTTGTGGATCGCGGAATGACGACATCAACTCATCGCGTGAATTCAAAATAGTTTCAGGTTGTTCGCGCATAGTCACCTCAAGTTAACCACTGAGACACAGAGGGCTCGGAGTTTGATTTTGTTTTCGCCGCGTTCTCAGTGTCTCCGTGGTTTCATTCTTTTATATAGCGTAACAAATCTGTTCTTCCGCGCAGTTCACCAATTGAATGAAGACCCATCGATCGCAGCAACAACGCCAGTTCACCCAGCCACGCTGAATACATGTTAACGATCCGTTGTCCGCCCCAATGCGAACCGATGATCGGCGTGAGCCCCGCATCGGTTGTGGCAATGCCCTTCGGGCAACCGCGACCCGATTCGCAATTCGAACAGCGTACACATTCGACCGCGACTAATTCCGCCGTGCCGATGATCGCTCCATCTGCGCCAAGCGCGATCGCTTTCGCCACATCATAAGGTGTGCGCAAGCCGCCGCTCGCCATCAAGGTAACTTGATCGCGAATGCCTTCCTTCTCCAGGAACTTGTGCGCTTTGGTGATCGCGTACTCGATCGGCATGGCGATGTTCTTCTTGGCGATATCCGGCGCAGCGCCTGTGCCGCCGTAACCGCCATCCAGATGAATGATGTGCGCGCCTGCGTAATACGATCCGACCGCGACCATATCGACATCATCGGGGGTTGAAACCTTGACAGAGATCACCGCGCGCGGATTGATCGACTTCAGCCAATCGACGTGCTTCTTGTGATCTTCGACCGAGTAAACCGAATGGAATGGAAACGGCGAGAACAAATTTGTGTGCTCGACTGCCTCACGCACCTCAGCCACATCGCGCGTCACTTTATCCGCCAGCAAGTGACCCCCGAGACCGGGCTTGGCGCCCTGCGCGTATTTGATCTCGATGATGCGCGCCCACTGCAAAGTTTCTTCGCGCACTCCGAACAAGCCCGTCGCCACTTGGGTGATGACATTATCTTTGTAGCGTGACAACTCGATTGGATAGCCACCCTCACCGGTTGAAGTGAAATAGCCCAAGCGTTGAGCCGCAGACGCGCGCGCTAACATGACCGATAACGAGATCGATCCGTAAGACATGCCGCCGCCATACCACGGCGTATCGATCGTAATTGCTTCGGCTTCATCCTGCCGTCGATTAAGCGGCAAGTGCATATCGACTTCAGCTAAGGCGTGTTGATAGGCCTCTGCCAAGCCTTGCTCAGGAATCACGGCCAGATTGTCTTCCACTTTGAAACGCAACCGATCGAACCCACCACCCGATCGACCGATCCGATATTCCAGACCGTTGCGCGGCGCGACACCGTATTCGGCTTCGTGCCATGTAGCATTCAATAGATCCGCTGGCCAGCGTGGATCGCCGAGGACTTCGTAACTCTGATTCGATTCAACTCGCAGCGCATCAGCCGGACATTCCGTCACACAGTTGCGTCCATCGCTTCGGCAATTTGGCCCGATGCACAACTCGCTCTTCGGTTGCGGCATACGCACAAATCCTTCACCGGCTGTGTGCGCACCCGTCGGGCAGACATCGACGCAGATGGTGCAATGCGTGCACGCGTCTGATCGCGCGACCCACCACTTCGATACTTTGTTGGCGATGGGAAGTGTCTCTGCTAAAGACAGTTCAGAAATTGTCATGGCGTGTACTCCAAGTCATGAGTAAGTTGCGCTTTACTCATTACTCTTCACTGATTACGAACAATGGCTCAAACAACTTTTCTTGCAGCTCATTCGCAAACATCGCACGGCCACGCTCACCGCGCAAGCGTCGAACTTCGCGCATGCCCATCGCGCCCATCACTTCCAATAATTGATTGCGCCACGCGGCCATCAGATTCACAATTCTCTGTCTGCCCCACTTCACTTCGATCGAATTGAGCGGCGTGGTGCAGTCGTGTCCGTCGAAACAGCCATCAAGCAATGGACATTCTAAAGCGGCGAGCAATGGCAGATCGATCACGACACCATCTGCGCCGAGGATGATCGTCTTCGGTAAATGTTCGGCCGCCGCGATACCGCCGCTGGCCAGCAAAGTAACTTCATCGCGAATATTTGCGGACACTAATTGCAGGTGCACGATCGGCAGGGCGTCGAACAACGCCGATCCGTCTTCGGTCGATCCGTCCCAGTTGGCGGCGAGATGGATCACCTCTACGCCCGATCGAGTTAGCTGCTCAACGCGATCGGCCACATCATTTCTTAACGCCACGCGCACGACGATCACCGTGTCCGAATGATCGGCTTTGATGTGTTTAATCTCATCCAATATGGAAACAGAGTCATCAAGTTGGATCAATTTTTCAGAATGAGTGGTCTGCCCCAAAACAAAAGTGCCCAACTGCCGGGCCGCATGACGGATCGACATGCCGATTTTCAACAGGTCGGCATGGATCGTCGGGAGTTGGAAGACAATCGGGATAGGAATCTCTACACAGGCAGGCGGATCGATCGCCAATTGTCCTTGATCGTTCAACATCACGCGCGACGATCGGCGGCCAAGATCGATCGCGGTGCTGATGTATTCGCGGCCATGAATGCCATCGCGCGTCGGTCGAACGATTTCACTCATATCGGTCCACATGCCATCGAAACCTTCGCCGCCAAATTTGCCGCGATAGCCCGAACCTGTAACAGGGATGCGGCCTTAATCGGCTTGACGCGCGAGCGATGACACAACATCCGCGGTAAATGGCGCGCGGCCATGCGTTAAGTAAGTCGCATCGATCGAGATGCTTAGCGCTTGGCGCGGACATTCCTGAATGCAGCGGAAGCACGCGCGGCAGAATTGATCTTCGGGCGCGTTCATCCGGCGGATGTCGAATTCACTACGTTGATGCACGCCGTAGACACAGGCTTCGGCGCACTGACCGCAATTGACACAAAAATCGCTGCGCTCAATGTTGAATTTACCCAGTGGTTCGGCAATCGATTGAGTGGCATGGCTGTTGATGTGATATTTGCCGCCCGCATGCTGCACTTGAAGCGGTTCGGCATATTCTTCCTCGGCGACGGTCTCTTGGCCAACGACGACGGACGTCTGACCACCGCTGATCTGTGGCGTGGCATGACTCATTGCCCTCGACACATCCACTGCGGTCTGTGGTCTGCGGTCCGTGGTCGTCAGCGTGAGAGGGATGATCTCAGTTGACAACCATTTTTGCACGAGGATATTGCCCGGCCGCTTCAAGCCGACGAACTGCAGATATTCGGGATTGCGTTCGACGTCCGCGAGGAAGGTCTTGATCTTTTCATCCGGTCGATCGTACTGCTCGGCTAGCATCGATTCGAGTTGCTCCCACGCATCCATCAATGGCAATTGCGCTTGACACACTTCGGCGCAAGCGCGGCAGCGCAAGCACATGAAGGCCATGTCACTTTCATCTTGATCGATCGACTTGCCTTCGGCGACGCGACGCGCCAACCAGAGTTTTCCGCGCGCCGTCGTACGCTCATCGTGTGTTTGTAGATAGGCGGGACAGACGGAGATACAATTACCGCATGAAGTACATTCGGTTGCGGTCAGTGATAGTTCGGCTGTTGGCGGCGTCTCGTAGGTTAGCGGGATTGGGCTAACAGTGAATCGTGATGAGTGACGAGTGACGAGTGAATCGTGATGCGTGGTGCGTGGTGCGTGATCCGTATCTCGTATCGCGTATTGCGTATCGTGTACCGCTGACTCGCTGATTCGCTGACTCGCTGACTCGCCTCTTGCCCCTCGCCCCTTGCCTTGCGTGAATAGACTAACGAGTGGCGTCAACACTCTAAAGAAGTCCATGCCGAATTTGAACAGCCACGATTGCAATAACAAGCCGGTGAGACCGAAGAAGCGCGATCGGACTCGCGGAAATTTGCCGGGGTTGAGCAAGTTACGTGGATCGAGTTTGCGCTTGATCGATTGCAGTTCCTTCCATCGATCGTGCGAATACTTTTCGTTAGCGAACGGCACATGCCAAATGCCGAGGTTATACGGTTGACCGCGATGCTTGCCACCCAATCGATCGAGCATGGAGACAAAGACAAAATGTGCGGCGTACGAAGCGCGATGTTGATCGGTGAGGAACATGGGCATGGTTAATGTTCGCAAACCAGTTTCCCCCTCCCTGGCCCTCCCCCGACTCTCTGAGGAGGGAGGAAGCACATGTGCTTCAGTTGCTAAGGTCAAGCCCCACTTGTCGGCTAATCGATTCGCTTCGTCGAGATAGGCAGAAGTATTCTCTAATGAAAGAACGACTTGTCCGGCCAATAGCGATGGACCAAGACGCCGAATCTTCATCGGGAAATATCGATCGGCCCAGATATGTCCAGCGCGTTCCTGATCGGCTTGGGTGATGTCCGATCGAGCCTGTAACACCGACTGAAGCCGGCGTTCCGTTTCGGCATCGTCGCAATAGATTAAAAGTGAATGGCGTTCCGTGAGGTAGGAACCCCCACCCTTGCCCTTCCCCGCTTCGCGGGAGAGGGAATCATGGTGATCGATCGCGTGCAATTGATTCAACAGGTTCAGCAACTCTTGCGACATGTAAGTGATCGTCGCAGGGGTAATGCCGCGCGAGTAAAGAACGTTAGCAAAATCAAAAGCGGTCTTAGCCGAATCAAAACCTAAGAGATGAGGCACGCGCACCTCAGGCCGAGGCAGTAATCGCAAAGTCACTTGGGTGACGATTCCCATCTGACCTTCGGTGCCGATGAATGCGTCGAAGTCGGGCTCGCCATTGCGCAACCAGCGAATCGATCCATCCATGGTCACAACTTCAATTGACGCGATCCATTCGCGTACATGACCATACTTCAACGCGTTCATGCCGTAGCCGCCGCTCGACAGCCAACCACCGATCGTGCCTAATCGATTCGAGGGATAGACTGCTAAAGTGTAACCGTAGGGTTGAATGAAATCTTCGATGTCGCCGAAACGTGCACCGGCCTGCACGGTGATCGTCGGATCAGCACCGACGGATATCGATCCGATCTTCTTCATCGGCGAGAGGTCAATGACGATGCCGTTCTTGGTCGGCACCGGGCCGCCGAAGGCCGTGGAGGCGATGCCGCGTGGAATGATCGGCAGGTTTTTCTCAGCGGAGAATTTTAGAATGATCGCTACTTGCGCAGCATCGATCGGTTGGACGACCAAATGCGGCGTCGTGCGGAAGAAGGCTTTCTCGATCCACTTCGGTAGATCGCCCAAGTCGCGCGAATAGAGTTCGCGCTCAGAAAACGAATCGATCACGCGGGCTTGATCGCTCAATCGGGTTTGC
>JBGQGR010000184.1:0-6500 GCA_041497495.1 Anaerolineae bacterium
CGGCAGATCGACCTTGAGCCCGCCGATCGCATCATAGATCGTGCCGCTCAGCGTATAGACGGTGAACTCGTCGGTGAAGACGAAGACTAGCGGCGGAATCAGCGTGATAACCTTAGGCGGCGTGATGCTAATGGAAATGGCCGGCACACTCGATGGAATTGCGGTGGGCACTTCGCGGTTGTTGCAAGCGGCAACGGTCAGCCCGCTCAGCGCAATCAAACCAGCGGCGCGCAGTGGTGTGGCACGTCGGCTTCGAGAAGTCCGCAGCATGTGCGTCAGAACTCAATCTTTTTGTGCCGCATGACGACGCTGAGTGCCACACCGATGGCGATCAATAGTGTTAAGAGCGAACTGCCGCCATAGCTGATAAACGGCAGTGGCAAACCGGCGACGATGCCCATGTTCAAGTTCATAGCGATGTTGATCGCCGATTGGAAAAAGATCATCGTGGCAAAGCCGATGACGGCGAGCTGGCCGTATTGATCGCGCGATCGATCGGCGATGCGGATCAATCGGTAGAGCAAAAAAGCGATCAGCACGATCACCAGCACCGCGCCGATGAACCCCAACTCTTCGCCGATGACCGAGAAAATAAAATCGGTATGCCGCACTTTCAAAAAGTGCAGCTGGCTTTGGCTGCCGCTGCCATAGCCTTGCCCGGCGAAGCCGCCGCTGCCCGCCGCAATTTGCGCTTGCGTCAAATTGTAATTCGCGCCGGGGTTGCGGCTGGGATCAAAAAAACCCAGAATGCGATCGCGTTGATACGGGGCCATGACCAACCAGATCACGGGTAAACCCAGCGCGGTCAACAAGCCGAGAAAAGCCAAGTGCTTGATCCGCGCGCCCGCGGCGATAATCATCGCGAACCAGATCACGAGATAGACAATCGCCGTACTCAAATTAGGTTGAATGAAAATCATTCCAGCCGGAATGCCCACATAGATCAATGAGGACAGCACCGTCTTGAGCTTGCCGATCGAGTCGGCGCGGGCTGCCAGGAAACCGGCTAAGGCCAGAATCAACAGGACTTTGGCAACTTCGGCCGGCTGCACCGGAAACGCCGAGAGATCGATCCAACGCCGCACACCACCGATGGCGCTATCACCGGCCAACAACGTGATGGCTAGGAACAGCAATGTTAAGCCGTATAAAATCTTGCGAGCGTTTTGCCAAATACGATAGTCGACGCTGGCGGTCAGCAGCATGATGACGATGCCGACGACGGCATAGATCGCTTGGCGTTTGGCCGCGTCCACAATATCCGGATCAACTGAGTTCAGCGTGGCGCTGTTGATCATCACCACGCCGATGACGATCAGACTCAAGACCACGGCTAATAAAGGCGTATCGAAGTGACGCCAACCGGCGCGGCCATAATCTGCGGGAGCGTAAGTTGTGCGGAGAGTTGCCATAGCTGAATTTCTGATCTTTAATCCATCTCTGATCTCTGAAATGACGATCAGAGTTCAGAGATCCAAGATTACTTGCGGGTGCGCCATCCATCGGCCAACGGAATATCGGCAACCAGCTTGTTCTCGCGTTCCCCGTGAGTGAAAGATACTTGCACGCCGGCCGTATCGATTTCGATGTGTTTCGAGATGACGGCGATAATTTCGTCCTTGATCAGTTCGATCATGCCGGGTGAAATCTGGTTGCGATCGTGCACCAGTACCAGCTGCAGACGCTGTTTGGCCGTGTCCCGGCTGGATGGCTGTGGTTCGCCGCGCAGGCGTTTGAACCAACTCATGACGTCCTCCCATCTCCGCGCAGAAACTTGGCGAAGCGTCCAAAGACATTGGCCTCTTCGCGGAACGACTCAAAGGGCACATCTTCTCCCGTCAAGCGCCGCGCAATATTCCTAAAGGACATGCCTGCGCGCGATTTGTCGTCTAAGGCGGCTGGTGTGCCGCGATTGGTCGAAATGAGAACCAATTCGTCTTCCGGCACAATGCCAATCAGTTCGATCGCCAGAATGTCCAGCACATCGCTGGTATCGAGCGCATCACCGCGCTGCACGAGCTCAGGTTTCAACCGATTGACGATCAATTTTGCCGGACCTTTTTCGGCGGCTTCGACCAACCCGACAATTCGATCGGCGTCCCGCACGGCCGAGACTTCCGGATTGGTGACGATGATGACTTCATCGGCGGGGGCGATAGCGGTGCGAAAACCTTCTTCGATCCCGGCCGCGGAATCGATCAGCACGAAGTCATGATCGGGCCGCAGATCGAGGCAGATTTTCACCAAATCGTCCGGCTTCACCGCGCTCTTGTCGCGTTTCTGCGAAGCAGGCAGCAGATACAATTCCGACAGACGTTTGTCTTTGATCATCGCCTGCCGTAGTTTGCAGCGGCCTTCGATCACATCAACGACGTCATACACGATCCGGTTTTCCAAGCCCAACACCACATCGAGGTTGCGCAGGCCAATGTCGGCATCCAAACAGACAACCCGCTTGCCTAATAAAGCCAGCGCTACTGCGACATTAGCTGTCGTCGTAGTTTTACCCACGCCGCCTTTGCCGGAAGTGATTGTTATCACGCGTGCAGGCATTCAACCTCCTAAACAATTAACAATTGACTATTCATACTAAGCACTGCGCTTTTGTTTGTTAATTGTTCATCGCTAATTGCAAATGGTTTACTTTGCTTCCCAGGCTTCGGCCACAATTTGCCCATTGCGCACGCTGGCGACTTCAGGAATCGTTCGCTTGCGGCGCTCCTCTGGTGATCGCGAGATGTGGCCTGCAATCCGCAGTTGTGTCGGTGCTAGATCAAGTGCGCAGACGACGGCGGTTGCATCGCCCATCGCGCCGGCATGCACTACACCGCGCAAGCGGCCCCACACCACAATATCGCCACCCGCGACAATCTCTGCGCCGGGATTGACATCGCCGATCACGGCGATCGATCCCGGATGCCGCAGCGATTGGCCTGATCTTAACGTTCGATGTACCACCACGCCCAGATCCGGATCCTCGATCGGGCTAGCGGGCTCGATCGGTGGTTCAGCGACGCGCGGTTTTGCATCACGCCTCGGTAGATCCGCATCCAGTCCTAGATTCGATGCAACTTGGCGCGTCTCTTCGTCATCGCTGACTACCGCCCAGAGTGTGACATCGAAGCGGGTCAATAAATCACGCGCGGCGCGAACATCCACTTCAGTCAAGCGCCGTGGCCCGACGATCAAACCAACGCGCGCGCCCTTGAAAAAATCCGGCGCCGAATTGAGACGTGCCTCAAAAATCGCCAGCGCATTGTGCCACGCACTTGGCGGCAGGCTGACCAATAACCCATCTCGGCTGCCTTTGATGACGATGCCATCATCGATCATAGTGGCGGAATCTCATTGCGCGGGATTATAGCACATCCTCTACGCTTTTGATATAAAAAAACCTTGCGAAGATTTCTTCACAAGGTTCAGGCTGGGGGCGAGGGATTCGAACACCCACATACGGATTCAGAGTCCGCTGTCCTGCCAGCTAGACGAGCCCCCAATCAACTGCGCGGCTATTCTATCATGCACGGATAAGTTCCGCAAGGGCGACCGAATTTTTGAGCGCGAAATCAATGCGGTTGATCGATTTTCTCGGCGGATAGCAGCCCGCCGGATTTCGGCAGAAAGTAGAATCGATATTTTCCCGGCAGCAAGGTCAACGGCCCGTAGATCGATCGCAACTGCCGATCAGCTGTCCGCGCGATCGCGCGGGTGAACTGCCAACGCACTTCGCCCGTTGCTTGTTCAATATGCCCGTTCAGTATTTCCTGCCGGTGTTTGATCGAGTGGGCGCGTTCGCGGAGAAACGGCACAATGATGATCGCCGCAACGATCGCAATGACGACGACGGTCACGCCTAACCTATCGCCGATTGGGCCGGGTGTTTGCCACAGCAGCAAGACCGGCAGCGCAAATAAAATCGCGATGATAGCGATCATGATCAGCGCCGGTCGATTGGCAACGCGGGCAACTTCATCAAAGGCCAGTCGCTGACGGGGTGAAATCTCGCCGCGTTGATTAGCGGCTATATCCGATGCTTGAGTGAGATCGTAACTGCGCAGTGAATACATGCGCTAATTGTAATCGGTATTGGGTGAAAGATGAAGTGATGCGTGAAGAGTAAAACGTGAAAAGCGGAAAGTAATAAGTAAAGAGTAAGGCATAAGTGTTTTGCGATACGCTATACGCGATATGTCATAAGCCATTACCAATTCGCGTTCTGCCTTCAGCCGTCTGCATGGTAGAATACGCGGCATGGAGCCACGCAATACCGAACTCAGCGATCGCGAGATCGAAATACTGCAACTTCTCGCCAACGGCCTCAGTAACAAAGAGATCGCGGCGAAGTTGTTTCTCAGCGTCAATACGATCAAGGTGCACTTGCGAAATGTCTTTGCCAAAATCGATGTGCAGAGCCGCACCGAAGCAACCTTGTACGCGATTCAACACGGCCATATAACCGTTGCAGTTGATCAAGCGGCCGGAGCGATTGAAGAATCTCCTAAAGTGCCCACGATTTTGATCGAGCCGCCGTTGCCGATCGGGAAACGGCTGGCGCTGATCGGGTTGGTGGCCATCTCGATCGGCCTGGCCCTGCTGATCGGCCCGCGCACGATCGCGCAAAGTGGATCGCAGGCGCAGCCATTTACCGATTCGACCTTGACCAATGCAGTGACCAACTTAGCGGCGAGCGATACTGCCTGGCAGGCACTGGCGCCGATGACATTGGCGCGCGGTCGATTGGCCACCACATCGATCGGCACACAGATCATCGCCATCGGCGGCGAAGCCACGGGTGGCGTGACAAGCCTCGTCGAAATTTTTGATACGGTGGCTCAGCGCTGGCGTTTGGGATCGAACAAGCCGACACCCGTCGCAAATGTTTCAGCGGGAGTAGTCGCCAATAAGCTCATTGTGCCCGGCGGTTATACGCTGTCCGGAGTGCCGACGACGACGGTGGAAGCCTACGATCTGTCGACGGATAGTTGGTCGTATTTGTCGCCGATGCCCGCGCCGCGCTTTGCTTATTCGATCGCGGTTTACAAAGATCAAGTATATGTGTTTGGCGGCTGGGATGGATCCAACTATTCCAATAGCGTGTTCGTGTACGATGCGGCCAATGATCGCTGGACGACCCGCACTTCGATGCCGATCGCGCGGGGGTTTAGTGGCGCAGCGGTATCAGGGAATGCAATCTATGTGGTGGGCGGTTACGCGGATGGACACGAGTTCGATACTTGCGAGCGTTACCTGCCGGACGATGATCGTTGGGAAACTTGCGCGCCAATGACCGTTGCGCGCGGTGGCTTGGGGCTGGTAACGATCAACGGCCGATTATATGCCGTCGGTGGCGGGTGGACGGGTTACCTCACGTTTAGCGAGCGATTCGATCCGCAAGCAGATACGTGGACAGTTGCACCCACGCCTTTTACGGGACAATGGCGCGGCATGGGCGTCACGACGATTGGCAACGATATTTATGCGTTGGGCGGCTGGAGCGGACAATTCTTGGGCGTCGTGGAAAAATATAATCCGTTCCCGTTTAATATTTTTGTACCGTCGGTGACGAAATGAGAAAGGGCGAGGAGACCTCGCCCGTACAATATAATCACAAACTAAAACTATCACCCGGCTTGAGGACATGCACCTTTGAGCCGGTTTCTTTTTCGATGGCCTTCGCCCATTTGCCCGCATCTTGCTTGAGTAAATCGAACGTGTTATAGTGAACCGGCACAATATTCTTCGCCTGCAATAATTTCGCGGCGCGCAGCGCATCTTCGGGCCCCATCGTGAAGTAATCGCCGATCGGCAGCACCGCCAAATCGAGTCCTTCTTCGCCGATCAATTTCATATCGCCGAACAAACCGGTATCGCACGCGAGATAAATTTTCTTTTTGTCCGCCGTGATTAAGAAGCCGCACGGATTGCCACCGTTCGATCCGTCGGGCAGCATCGAGCCGTGCAGCGCCTGGGTGAGTTTTAGATAACCGAATGGATACATGTGCCCACCGCCGATGTGCTGTCCCTCGGTCTTCTCCACACCTTTCGAATTGAACCAACCGGCGATCTCGTTGTTGGTGATGATCGTTGCGCCCGTGCGCTTGGCAATATCGATCGCGTCGCCGACGTGATCGCCGTGGCCGTGTGAGATCAAAATATATTCGGCCTCAACCTTATCGGGCGCGATCTTCGCCACCGGATTGCCTGTCAAGAACGGATCGACGATCAATTTGTGTTTGTCGATCTCCAAGCCTAAAACTGCATGACCGTACCAAGTGAATTTAATACCCATGATCAGCCTCCTGGTGGAATTGAGTTAATGATAGCATGAAGTATGATGAGTGACGAGGGATGAGTAATGAGTAATTCGTATTGCGTATTGCGATGTCCACTATCTCGTATCTTGCTACCCCGCTTTCCGCTCCGTCAGAATTCTCCACACGAACTTCGGCAGCGCTAATTGCCTCTTCCATCTCTGCGGTTCTCTGATCAATCGATACAAC
>JBGQGR010000185.1:0-6489 GCA_041497495.1 Anaerolineae bacterium
ACTTTCAACAGCGCGGCATTGGTGAATGCTTGTTGATCGAATCGCTGCGCTATCAAGTTGCCGCCGGTGCGTATCCGCTCACCGTCAACACACAGGGCAACAATCTGCCCTCGCAAAAATTGTATCAACGTTTCGGTTATCGATCGATCGGTGTGCCGGTTATCATTATGCGCAAAACCATTTTGTAGGGACATTCCTCTTGTCATTCCCACGTAGGTCGAAGACACCCGAAGCGAAGTGGTGCGTGAATCCAGGAATGAAATCGCTGGACACCCGCTTTGGGTACACCCTGAGGGGTTTTACCACCGAAGGGCGCGGGGCTGACAGTACGTAACATCAGTGATTAAATGTAACGGGCGATCTCATCAAAGAGATCGCCCATTGTTTTTTTGTAGAGACATTTCGCTGGATCGTCTCGCGTGTTTTATGGCGGCGGCGAGGTGGGTATCGGCGTTTCAGTGTCTGTTGGAGTGATCGTCGGCGTTTCGGTCGGTGTGGGCGTATCGGTTGGCGACGGAGCAAGCGTCGGCGTATCGGTTGGCAGTGGAATGTTCGTCGGTGTATCGGTTGGTATAGGTGATGTGGCCGTCGGCGTTGGCGTATCTGTGCTCGGCGGCAAAGTCGGTAATGGCAACGGCGTATCCGTCAGCGTCGGCCCCGGCGTGCCCGTCGGCGGTGGCGTGTCAGTGGCAGTGGGCGTCGGCCCGTTGTTCTGAACAATCACATGCAATCGATATTCCGTCTTGCCTCCGCCTTTGCCAAACGCACTCAGGCGCAAAGTATGTTCGCCATCGCTAACCGATCGCGTATCCCACTGTGCGAGTTCGCCATTCGTCACCTGCGCTTCATACGGACCGCTGACCCATTCCCAACCGCCGGGATCGAAGCTCACACCCTGCTCGAATTGATAATGATCGAAGGTATCCAGTGTCACGGTACCGATGATCGAGATCACGCCATTGACGGTGCTGCCATCGGCCGGTGAAGTGATGTTCACCGTTGCATTGCCATTTGGCTGGCCGGGCGCGCAATTGCCGGGCGGCGCCAGCGGCACGCCTTTGCTCGCTAACCAATCGGGATTCTGATTGATCCACTCGCGCGCTTCATCCGGCACGACCAACATTACTTGTTGATTGCCGTCGCAATTCAGCAGCTGATACCAATCGTGATCCGGGCCGGGCGGCAATTGATCTGCGAAGTAAATTTCTCGCTTCTTACTCGGACAATATTGCGATGGCTGTATGCCCGAATCGGCGCAGACTTCCATTTCGACGATGCCGGACGGACGCGCAAAATCGAGCACCGGCCGATCGGCTAAAGCTTGCTCCATGAAGTTGTGCCAGATCGGCCCGGCGCCCGTCACGCCGCTGATGTGTTCCATCGGCGTATTATCCGCGTTGCCGACCCAGATGCCCGCAATCAGATCGGGCGTGTAGCCGATCGTCCAATTGTCTTTGAAATCGTTCGTCGTGCCGGTCTTAACCGCCGCCGGTCGTGATAAGACCAACACACTGTTCGGGCCGAAAGCCGGTGTGCGCGCGGCGTTATCCGCTAAAATATTTGTGAGCAGATAAGCCTGCTGCGGTTTGACCAATTGCGCGCCAGTATTTTCGATCGGCTGGCAGAGCGGCACATTTTGATTATCTTGACCGGGCGGCGTGAACTTGCATACGATCGATCCATCGGCCTTCTCCACGCGATCGAGCGCGATGGGCGGCATGTATACGCCTTGATTCGCCAGCACGGCAATGGCGCCGGTCAGTTCGATCAGCGGCACTTCGCCGCCGCCGAGTGTCAGCGCCGGACCATAATCGGGCCGCGTCAATGTGTCGATGCCCAAGCGTCGAGCGACGTCCAAGAATTGCGGGATGCCCACGTTGACTAAAGTTTTCACGGCGGGAATGTTATACGAGTTCGCTAATGTTGAGCGCACCCACTGCGGACCGTGGAAGCGGCCATCATAGTTGCCCGGCGTATAAATGTTGCCAGCCGTATCGGTGTACACGACCGGCACATCCCACAACACTGTCGAGGGCGTCCAGCCTTTTTCGAATGCGGCGAGATAAGTGATCGGTTTGATGACGCTGCCCGTTTGGCGCGTACGCAGCGTCATGTTGACTTGGCCGCTGGTCGCCACGTTGTTGAAATCGGGACTGCCGACCATCGCCAGAATTTCGCCCGTGCGCGGATCGATGGCGATCAACCCCGCATCCGTCACGTGCTTATCGCCCAACTGCGCAATTTGATCATCGACGACTTGTTCCGCGAGCGATTGCAGTTTTGGATCGAGCGTGGTGTAAATTTTCAAGCCGCCGCGATACAACGCCTCAGGGCCAAACTCCGCTTCGACCAACTGCTTCACATACACGACCCAATGCGGCGCAGAAGTTGCGAAAGTATTCGATGGCGGTGTGAACACAAAGTTCTGCATCGCGTCCGAAGCGATCTTCGCTTCATTGGCGGTGATGTCGCCCGCTTGCTGCATCAAGCGCAACACATCCTTTTGTCGGTTGAGCGCGTACTTGAAACCATCGGTCGTGAAGGGATCATAAACCGCCGGGGCTTGTGGAATGCCCGCTAAGAAAGAGGCTTCCGCTAAAGTTAAAGCTGCGGCATCTTTGTGGAAATACGTTTCGGCTGCCGCTTGAATGCCGTACGCCAGGTTGCCGTAGTTGATCGAATTGAGATACAACTCCAAGATCGTGTCGCGCGGATATTGGCGCGTGACTTCAGCGGCCAGCACTGCTTCTCTAATTTTTCGATTGAGTGTGCGTTCGGCACCTTCCGGCAATAACAAGTTGCGGACCAATTGCTGCGCGATGGTGCTTGCGCCGGACTGTGCGTTACCCGATCGGCTATTCTGCACGACCGCGCGGATGATGCCGATCGGATCGAAGCCGGGATGCGAATAAAAGCGCGGGTCTTCCGTATCGATCGTGGCTTTGGTCAGCCACGGCGAAATCTTGCTGAGCGGCACGGTCGTGCGCCGGCCGCCTTGCGGATCAACCAGCTCATACAACAAGTTGCCATTGCGATCGTAAATCTGGCTGCTGGTGAAAAGTTCGGTCGCGCGTTTGGCCAGTTCGGTCGGCGAGGGCAGCGTGCCCGCGATCGTCACGTAGCCGACGACACCGATCGCACATGCGCAGACCATCATGATCACGCCGATCAATCCGGCGATGAACAGAAAGCGCGATGCACCATACGCAGTAATTTTGGGTTTTTGATTTTGATTTTTTGATCTGGAACTGGCGACTTTAGCCGGTGGCAGCGGTGCTGGCGCTGTTTTATTCGATTGCCCCCAGCCGCTCGACGCGGGCAGCAACACATCATCGAGCGCGCTGCGCTTCGATAGACCGGCGGGCGCGGTCGGTTGATCGGATGAAGAACCACCCCAGCCGCCTTGAGGTTTAGTTGGTTTAGTTTCGTGTGAGTTGTCAGCCATCGGCAATCCAGATCAATGAAGATAAAACGCCCGGCCCGCCGAATGCGGTTCCGGGCGTCATGCTGATATAACGCGATTATAGCGGCCAAGTTACACCTGTCAACCCGGCGTCATGCGGATGTAGAGGAAGCGTATGACAATCGGCGGCCTGTGATCATCAGGGTCAATCATAAAAACGCACCGGAGCGATCGAGCAGCCCGATCGCTCCGGTACATGTACCCCAAGCCAGAGATCACCAGGCTGAGGCTTGCCGCTTAGAGGTGCGCGCCTACCCATCGACGCGCGGCGCGTTTTTGCAATGATTACGATCCATGCGCATGCTCATGCAATGGCAGATGGATATGAGGATGAGTATGTTCGGCTTCGCCTCGCTGATGCCGATGGCGATGTGCGTGCATCAAGTTGCTGGCAATGAGCAAGTCATAGTTGGCCAGGATTTCTTCCGGCGTACCATTCGCGACGATGTGATGTTCTTCGTTGACGACATACACCCGATCGGCGATCGAATCGACGATGTTGAGATCGTGCGTGGCGGTGACGATCGTCTTGCCCGCCTGACCCTGCTCGATAATGAAGTCTACCAGCCACGACTGACTGCGCGGATCGAGTCCGGCGGAGGGTTCATCCATTAGCCAGATTTCGGGATTGAAGCTCAGTACTGAAGCTAAAGCCACGCGTTTCTTTTCGCCGCCGGACAAACGATGCGGCGCGCGATCGCGCAGCTTCTCAATTCGCAGCGACGTCAGCGCAGCATCAACCCGCTGTGTCACCTCGTCACGACTGAGGCCCAGCTGCAACGGCCCGAAGGCGACTTCATCCCAAACCGATGGCGAAAACAGCTGCACGTCGCTGTCTTGAAAGACCAAGCCGACGCGCTGTCGAAAAGAAAAATTGAAGGCGTCATCTTGAAAAGCTTGCTCGGTCAGCGGTCGGCCAAAGGCGCAGGCTGTGCCGGCATCGGCGTAATACAACCCATCCATCAACTTAAGCAATGTGCTTTTACCAGAGCCGTTCGAGCCGAGGATCGCGACCCGTTCACCCGCGTGGATGCACAGACTGACACCCTCGAGTGCTTTCACTTTGCCGTCATAAGCAAAGGTCACATCTTGAAAATCAAAGACCGCACCATTATCCATATCGCCATTAACTCCCCAACCAGATCGCCGTCGCTGTAACCCCGATCATTCCAATCAGACAGAACCAATCCAACGCGTGCATCTTGAAAGTATCCATCGTGCGCGGAGTGTTGCGAAAGCCGCGCGACTGCATCGCCAGATAAACCTCGCTGCTCAAGTGCAAAGACTTGCCCAGCAATGTGCCCGCACTTGCCGCGATCAAGCGCCGTTCATCGCCGCCGCTTAACCGGCCTGTGACACGACTCTTCCGCGAAAGGAACATATCATTGACGGTATGCAGCAATAAATAGATGTAGCGATAGGTCATCCCCAGAATCAACACAAACACGTCGGGCATACGCAGTACGCCAAGCGCTTTGAGCACACTGTTCCAGGCTGTGGTCAAGACGAGTAGAATCGCCAGCGAAACCGAAGCGCTGACTCGTAGCAAGAGAAACATCGCTGTCAGCGCGCCAGTGCGCGTGATCACCAAACCCAGCGGCAGCTGGATCAAGGGCGGTCCCGGCGTGATAAATAGCGCGGGAATAGCAATGATGCCGGTAAAGAACGGCATGAACAACCAGACACGTTTGATAAAGAAGCCCATCGGCACCGACGAAGCCCGCGCCAAGATCAGCGTGAAGAAATACAGCCCCAGGATGACGGCGAGGTTGTGCGACAACCCGACCGCGATCAACAACGCGATCAGCGACACCACCTTCACGCGCGGATCGAGAGATTGGAGCAATCCGCGCTGGCGCGCGATCTCTTCAGCAAAGAGCGACTGCTCCAGCGTGTGGCTGATGTCGGACAGGGTATGCTCGATCACACCGTGGCGCTTATGCGCTTTAGCCGCTTTCGATCCGGAATCGATCGTCGTCATGCTATGCTTTCGCAACGGGGTTCCGGGTCAACAAGCGAGTGAATAGCCAAACGACAACGGCGATGACCAAAATCCCGACAATCGCCGAGAGAATGTAGCCCGCATTTGAGTTGCCTAACGCAGGTAGGTCATAACCCGATAAGGGCGCACTCCACAGATTCTCCAATTGAGCCAGCCCTTGTGGAACCGCATGTAGCCCGAGGCCGGCTAGCTGGTTCGAGCTCCACTCACCCCAAGCCGTGCCCGGCGCAAGTAATCCTAGCGGCACGGCGACGACTGCCACCGCCAGCACAACATACAATGCTCGCAGTCGCCTGAGACCGCCTGCCTCAGCGACGAGCTGGGGCTTCTCAGCAAGTTCGAGTATGGGTTGATTAGTGCGCTGCAAGTAAGCTACGACCAGTGCCGTGATGACTGCTTCTATGATCGAGGCGACCAGAATATGCGGCACGACCATCGCCGGAATCGATACGCTCAACGGATAGGGCGCATACAACGGCGTGCCATCAGCGGCATGGAACAAGAAAGGCTGGATGCCAAATTCGACGCTCGCAAAGAAGGCCGCAATCGTCAGCCCTGCCCATGCCCCGATCGCTGCGGCGACAATCCGGCGTGAAGACACAAGCGCACTCTTGCCGCCGAGCGCACGATAGATCGCAAAGCTCACATAAGGCAACACGACGGCCATGTTGAAACAGTTCGCGCCTAAGGCCAGGATGCCGCCATCACCGAAAAACAGCGCCTGAATCATCAACGCGATCGAGATCGCCACCATAGCGATTTCGGGCCCCAAAATGATCGCTGCCAGCGCACCGCCGACGGCATGCCCGGTCGTCCCGCCCGGCAGCGGCACGTTGAACATCATGATGACGAACGAGAATGCAGCCAGCAGCGCAATCAACGGCACACTGTGCGCATTCATCGTCTGACGCAATTTTTTCGCGCCGCGATACCAAAAGGGCAAGGTCAGTAAAAACAGGATGAAACACGTAATCGGACTGAGATAGCCATCGGGGATATGCATATACTGCGGTGAGTGTAGCAT
>JBGQGR010000186.1:0-6397 GCA_041497495.1 Anaerolineae bacterium
CGACTTCATATAACTGCGCGTTCTTAATCGCGGCGGCGGCTTGATCAGCAAAATTGTTCAGCAATCGCTGATCATCGCGGCTGAAGGCCGGCGTGCCGGGGCGCGTGGCAACTTGCAGCACGCCCACCACCACCTCATCGATTTTCAACGGTACATTCATGACTGCGGCAATGTCATGATCATGTGACCATTTGACAATGAACCGCGGATCGGCCGGCGCATTCGCCAGAAACAACGGTCGGTTTTCCTGCGCCACCCAGCCTACAATGCCTTCCCCCAGCGCGTATGACAACATCGGCTGCGGAACACCTTCAAAGTCCCACCAGCCACGCAAAGTCAGCACCTGCCTGCGCGGATCGATGACAAAGATTGAGCAGCGATCAGCGCCGACGGCGCCTGCCGATTCGCGGGCGAGGTTGTTAAGCACGCTTTCCAGATCGAGCGAGGTGATGGCCCGCCCGGTCTGGAGCAGCGTGGACATTTCCTTGACGCGCTGCTGCACCAGTTCAAATTGCTGCTGCCGCTCAAGCGCCACACTGGCGGAATTGCTCTGGGCTTCTTGCAGTTGGGTCGCCATCTCATTAAATTCAGCGGCCAAAAATTCCAACTCATCGCCGGTCTGCACGCCGGTGATGCGATGATCTAGATCGCCCTGGGCCAGTTGAGTGGCACCGCGTTGCAGCATAGCCAGTGGCGTCATCACGCGCCGTGAAATCAGGAAGCCCATCACGACGATCGAACCCAGCGAAATCAGCACCAGACCGATACCAATGAGGATCAGTTCATTCAATTGGGCGAAGGCATCGGCGGTCGGCTGCTCGATGACGATATACCAGCGGCCGGAATCCTTGAGCAACACCGGGGCATAATAGGCCTGCGTCGATTCACCGCGGAATGCCAGGCTTGTGTCATATGGCTGCGCATCGGCTAACTCTCCGTGATTGATAATCGCATCGTTCGCCGCCGGCATATAAGTGACCGGGCTGATGACCGATTTGAAATCGCGATAGGCAATCAAGTTGCCATGCTCGTCGATTAAATACGCATACCCCTGCTGGCCGATCTTGATCTTACACACGACGTCACACAACCCCTGCAGATCGACTTCAGCCACAACCACATCGATGACCTGCTGTCGATCATTCAACACGGGCACCGCCATTCTGACAACGGGTAGGCCATCGATCGTTCGAACCGGTCCAACGTAATCTTTGCCAGCTATTGCCGTTTGAAATTCTTCAGCAGATGAGCGATCGCCTAAGATAACGATGGTATTGTCATTGCGCGTGACTCGCGCTATTTCAAGACCATCCGGCCCGATCAAGGCTAGATCCGTAAAGGCCGCTTGATCGCGAATAGCATTGCTCAAGACTTGATCGAGCACTAATCGGCTCAACGAAGGCAAAGTGGCAGGATTCACCACTGTTCTGAGATCATCACTGATCTGTTCGACAAACTCACTGGACTGTGAGGCCAGGCTCTGGGCCAATGCCCGCTGCGCCGAGCCAGTCTGCGCGCGTTGATTGTCGACGCTGACCACGACCAGCAGCGCGACAATCGCCACCGACACAATCGCCGCCAAGACAAACGGCACCCACAGCCGTACACCTAATCGGCCAAAAGAAAATTGCACTCGTCGGGTCAGATCTTGGCTCACACCATCCCCATCGCCCACTGTCATTCTAAGCAAAGAATCTCTATCACCATTAACATCCTACATTTATGAGGATAGAGACTCTTCGGGCGCAATTCGCCCTCAGAATGATAGGCATCATTATGAACACATCTGCCGCCGCGCTTCAGCGGACACTTCAGTAATTTCGCGGATATCCGTAAACTCCTGGGAGCGCGACAGGATTACACCGATGCACATTTTAATCAACTGCACCTGCCGCTCTTGGCCATCCGCATTTTTAGCAACAATGTAACCGCGCTCGCGATCTTTGAATGAATAATGCGAGCCAACGTCTTGGCCAAAGCGCTTGATCGCCGCGTCCGCCAACGCCTGCGCTTTTTCTTCGGTCGTGATCACAATGAAATCGTCGCCGCCCACATGTCCGATGAAATCATCCGGGCCGCCTACTTTGTCATCCACCTCGCCTATCAGCTGCGCGGTAAAGCGCAGCACGTCATCGCCCGCGACGAAACCATACATATCTGTGAACGCATCCAGATCGGTTAAGCCGATATACAACAAGCCCCAACCCTTACGGCGCATCAAACCGCGCAGTTGTTCTTCGATCAGCTTGCCGCTGGGTAAGCCGGTCGTCGGATTGGTCAAGCTCTCGCGCTCGGCGCGGCGCATGGCGTTCTGCACGCGCAGGCGCAGCTCTTCAATGTCGAAGGGTTTGGTGATGTAATCATCCGCGCCCAACTCCAAGCCGGCGATGCGATCGCTGCGCTCATCTTTTTGGGTCAGGAAAATGATCGGGACATGGCTGGTGCGCAGCGCGGAGCGCAGCTTGGCACAGACTTCATATCCGTCGATATCGGGCAGCATGATGTCCAATACAATCACGCTGGGCAGCTGCTTGCGCGTCAGTTCCAACGCTTCCATGCCCCGACCTGCTACGGTGACTTCATAGCCCTGCGACGAGAAGTAAATACGCAGCATGTTGGAGATGTCCATATCATCTTCGACGACTAGAATGCGACCTTTACTCATTCTTCACCTCGTGACTGCTACAATGTGAGCTGCGGCAAACTCCGTGGCGGTTAGGCGGCCGAGAGTGCGGCAACTGCTTTGGAGCCCAAGCGTTTCGATCGGGCTTTCAGCTTGATCTGTTCGATCTGTTCCGTGCTGACGGCTTTCTCGAATGATCGAAAACCGCCCAGCGTAAAGCCATGATAGCGGGCCACCCGATCGATCTCCTGCACCTGATCGATCGTGAGCTCCTTGCCCAACGTATAACTTTCATAACGGCCAGCCAACGCCAGCGTCATTGTTTCAGCCATGCAGGCATAGGCCATCCGCGGCGGAAAACCAAAATCAAAATGGAAGTCAACCTCACCCGGCACTTCCACCATGCCGCCTTCAATCACTAACACATCATCGCGCTGCTCGACAACTTTCTGGCTCACATCACGCGGCCGGGCCACATCACAGACCACTGCGCCGGATTTTAAGTGCTCCGGCTGAATGATCGAATCCATCGCCGAAGTGACCGTCAACACTAAGTCCGCTTGACGCAGCGCATTTAGATCGGTGGCGATTTGAACTTCCGCGCCCGCCGCTTCACACCGCGCTTTAACTTGCATCAATCGATCAGGCCGCTTGCCGATCAAAATGATCTGCGGCACAGCCTGGGCTAACATTTCGGCGCTCACAGCCCCGATCGCGCCGGTGGCCCCAACAATAGCTGCTGTAGCGCCTGAAAGCTCGATCTCCATTTGCTCCGCGGCTTTTTTAATCGCTTCAACCGCGACCGCCACGGTATAGCTATCGCCGGTCGTGACCGGAATCTCGACGGCATGGCCGATCGTGATGCCGCCATCGCCAACGACGGAAGTATATGCGCCTAAGCCAACCACTCGCGCGCCCAAACTCTGCGCTTTTTTCGCAGTCGCAATGATCTTGCGATAGACTGTCTGCACGGGTAAAGTGACCATCCGCTGCGGCGTGAACGGACAGGCCACCAACCAACCTTCGATCTCTTTGCCCGTCGCCTGCGAGCGAATACCCGTGATGTGCGAAATGTACAGCGGCGGAAAGAAGCGGGACAAGAAGTTAATCATTGTCACCGGCAAAATTTTTCCCAGCAGCGGAAATTTTCGCTGCACGTCCCGCTTCGGATCGATCGGATGAATGATAAAAGCGAAATTATCCACCCAGCCCCCGCTAATAATCTACTCAAGCCGCTTGCGGCAATCGATACTGCGCCGGATGCAGTGCCTCGCCGTTCGGCAGCTTTAAATGATCGCTGTCTTGATAAGTCACATTGTGCGTAATCACACGCTCTGCACGCGAGCCCAAGAGCAGCACATCAGACTCAATGCTGCGTCCTGGGAAAATGATCAGTCCCGATCCCAAGCGGCAGTGGTGACCGACGCAGCCGCCGATGACCGGCAGACCCACTTCAACCAATTCGTTTCGATACATCGTGCGGATGGCTTTAGGCAGTATGTTAAAATCGGTGAAGGTCGATCCGGCGCCGATAAACGTATCGCGCCCGACGATGCACATTTGCAGGCAGGTATTCTGCGCCACCATCGAGTTTTCCATCAACGTCGTCATGAACAGCGCCGCACGGAACGGCAGGAAGCAGCCATCTCCCACCACGCTCAACATCAACTCGCAACCCTGCGCAACATTGACGTTGTTACCGATAATACAATTATCAATAACCGCGCCCGGCCCAACGGTTACATTGTTACCAATCGTCGTCGGCCCATGAATGATCGCCGTCGGATCGATGTGAACATTCTTGCCGACTTTAACCAGCGCCGGGCTGGACAACACGCCCTTCCGCTGAGCCATCGCCGAGAACAACACACTCAGCTTGAAGCCGGTTTCCTCAATCCGTTTTTCCGCGCGCAGCCCCTCGGCAAACACCCCGAAAGTAGAGTTGGCTAAAAACAAATGCACCCAATGCTCGATTGACAGGAAGGCCCGCTGCGGCACTTGATAAGTCAGATCACCTTGATTCGGCGCCATGTACTTGGGCACATTGTAATAACCGATCTCGCACGCTTGCGTATCAATCACCAAAGGCCGTGGTGCCGGCTCGCGCCCGTACGGGAAATACCACATATCGGCCACCAGCAGATCGCCTTCGGCAAAGCCTTTCTCAACCCGAATGCCACTTTGCAACGGCAGGGCGTGAACTTTAATAGCTCGATCACTGGGCGAGAACGCGACCCGGCAGGCTTTACCCAACTCGCGGGCTCGTTGGATAAAATGATCGATGAAGGCTTGATCGAAGAAAAGATTGTCGCGATAGACAATCGATTCCACCCGATCAGCCGGCATGGCCTCGACCGAGGGAATCTCACGCTCTTCGCGGGTATACGGTGCGAGCACATCGCGCTGCATTAGCCACAGCGGCTTATTCAACACGCGCAGATCGCGGGCCGGTTCGTTGAACGGCGGCAGTGGCCGCGTATCGCGGATAACAATTCGACGGAGGTTACAAACTTTGGCGGGCATAGCGTGACTGGAATTGGCGCTCAGAAGTTAGAAGTTGAAAATGGGATGTCGGAAATGGACTGCGCACGATGAAAGCCGATCAGTGATCGACCGCATCAGACATCCAACTTCCAGCGTCTAGCCTCTTAAATCCAATCTCCCAATTCCAACCTCCCCTCAATCCAGTGGACGCTTATCAATCATGATCACGCATTCCCGATCGCCTTTGGCGATGCAGGCCGTTTCTTCCACCAGGAAACTCTTGCCGCCGCTGACCCAGAACAAGCCTTCTTGCAAAATGCCGACGGCCAAATGGCAGCATGGCTCTTCCGTCTTGCGGCCCCAGCACACCGGACAGCGATGGATAATCCAGCGGAATCGATCGCGTTCTTCACCCAGCCGTACTACTTGATCGCTGAACTTGTTAAAGGTTTCGGCAAAAACTTCAAAGCCAACTTTCAACTTCATGCCCAGCGGCAGCAATCGAAACGCCAGATCGGCGATGCCCAAGACCGGCCCGAACTCGCGAATGCCGTATTTGAAACACGCCCGACCGGCGCGCAGAGCCAAGCCGCGCGCGCCGCGCGGACCGTACATCGCTTCCAAAGATTGCTGCAGAGCACCGACTTCTTCAAAGCTAAATTTTCGATCAAAGTTATTAGGCGGATAACTATTGACCAGATTTTTTAGGTGGGCAAAATTCAGAATAGCATTAACGCCATTGCGGCCCATCACTTCTTCCATCGCCAGCAAAATGATGCGGCCCATTTTGTTGGGATAGTAGTAGTGCCGATTGGCGTCAGGCTGATCCGTCAGTGGGACATTCATCGGGCTGTGCTCGATTCCGCATCGAGAAATTGCCGGATCGTCGCGTTAAACATGGCCGGCTCATCCAGCATCGGGAAATGACGCGACAAGGCCATGAGCTGCACTTGCGATGATGCCACGTTTTGCGCTAAGAGATCAATCTGGTTCGGATCGACAATATTGTCCGCTTTGCCTGACACGCCTAGAATTGGGATTTTTAATTCGTTCAACTGAGACCGGAGATCCACTCGCCGCAGATCGCCGATGCTCCTGAAAAATGAATCCATATTTGTGCGATTAACGTCGTGTAACAACATTTTGCGCACCCGCTCGCTATCCCGCGCGGTATTCAGCTGAATGAGTGAGCGCACAATGGCATGGGTCAGAAATGGCAGACGCTGCGCCAGTTGAATCCAATTCAGAGCAGCCATTTTGAGTAAAAAATTCAAGGAACTGCCGACAATC
>JBGQGR010000187.1:0-6394 GCA_041497495.1 Anaerolineae bacterium
GTGTTCCAATGTTGCGCTTCCATGCCCCACCTCGTGCCGAAAACTACGGCCGGCATTTTCGACCATCCCCTCACGACTGCAATCTGTTTCGATTGATGATCTGCTCAATACGTCGTGTGGAGAGGGAACACATCACAAAAACAGAGGACGGCGTTGAGCCGTCCCCGCCATATCTGGGCCTCTCATCACGGTGGCGAGGTATTATTTCGATGGATGCATCGCAGATACACCGTGCGGAGCGGGGGGGCAGGTGTCCGATACGATCAAGTCGCGCTCACTACCCAAAGTACCTCAGTATTTCCGGCAGGCCATTCGGGAACATCAGCTTGATGATACTCAGCGGGACGCTAAAGAAAGAGGCAAAGACATCAGCAACTTTCGATTGATCAATGCTGTAAGCGATTCCGGAAACTTGCGAGGCGCCGACCGTCAAACTGCCATAGTGCAGGATGAGCAAAATCAAGCTGATCATCAGCGCTGTCCAGATCGCGCCGATCACTCCGCCTAAAATATGATCCCAGTTTTTCAGCGCCGCAATGCGCATGTTAGGGTAATTGTGATTGACCGCGTATTCCAAGCCCACGTAAAACAGAATGAGCAAGCCGGCGAACACGATCGATCCGCCGTTTTGACTGGCAGCACCGCCACTGCCGGTGACACCGCTGAACCATTTGAGGAGCGGTGTGTATAACAGTGCGGCGACGACGAGCGCGATGAACAGGGTGAAGATGGAAACCAGCGTGCGCAGAAACGCGCGCCGAAAACAAATGAGCAGGCCGCCAACCAACAGAAAGGGCAAAAAGAGATCGATTAGGTTCATGATCGTCACCCCGACGCGCAGCAGTTAAACTGTCGGCGAGTATAGCATAGCCGATGGTGACACACAAGCAGCGGACGTGCGCCGCACGCTATCCTCTCCGCTCACCTACACTGCTCCGTGGTACATCCTACGGCTGCACCCTCGCAGGACATTGCGGTGCAAGTGTCGCTACGCGGACCTGCGGGGTGCGTCGCACATTTTATTTCCGCGTATAATTGATCAAGAGATGGCATAGGGATGCCATCTCTACAAACGAGAATTGTAGCAATGGCATCCCAATGCTGTCGCTCATCGAAAGGCTGGTCACTATGTCCTCGATGCCGAACCTCGATCAAGTGTGTATCAATACCATTCGATTTCTATCCGTCGATGCCATCCAAAAAGCGAATAGTGGCCATCCCGGCCTGCCGATGGGCGCCGCGCCGATGGCCTATGTGTTGTGGACGCGTTTCATGCGCCACAACCCGATCGATCCAAAGTGGCTCAACCGCGATCGGTTTGTGTTGTCCGCCGGACATGGCTCGATGCTGCTGTATGCGCTGCTGCATCTCACCGGCTATGATCTCTCCATGGAACAAATCCAAAACTTTCGGCAGTGGGGTAGTCAAACTCCCGGTCATCCTGAACATGGCTTAACGCCCGGCGTTGAAACCACCACCGGCCCGCTCGGTCAAGGTTTTGCGAATGGCGTAGGCTTGGCGCTGGCCGAAGCGTTCCTCGCCGCGAAGTACAACCGGCCCGGCCACGACATCGTCAATCACACCACCTACGGCATCATCAGCGATGGCGATCTGATGGAAGGCATCTCGCATGAGGCCGCCTCGCTGGCCGGAGATTGGCAGTTGGGCAAATTGATCTATTTGTATGATGACAATTCGATCACGCTGGCCGGATCGACTTCGATTACCTATACCGAAGATCGAGCCAAGCGTTTTGAAGCGTATGGCTGGCATGTGCAAATCGTCAACGATGGGAATGATCTGAACTTGATCGATAAAGCTGTGCTGGCGGCCCGGGCTGTAGCCGATCGGCCTTCCATCATCATGGTGCGGACGATCATCGGTTTCGGCGCGCCGCATAAACAAAACACGTTCGAAGCACACGGCTCGCCGCTCGGTCCCGATGAAGTGAAGGCCGCGAAAGAAAATCTCGGCTGGCCGATCGACCCGCCGTTTTATCTGCCCGGCGAAGCGCTGGAACATTTCCGCGGCGCGATCGATCGCGGCAAAGCGGCTCAAGCCGAATGGCACAAGAAATTTGAGGCGTATCAAAAAGAATTTCCCGAACTTGCCCAAGAATTCAGCCAAGCGGCAAAAGGCCTTCTGCCTGATCGTTGGAACTCAGACCTGCCGGTTTTCTCGCCCGACAAAGCGATGGCGACGCGCGCCTCATCCGGCCAAGTGTTGAATGCCATTGCGAAAAAGATTCCAACCCTGATGGGTGGCTCGGCCGATCTTAATCCATCGACCGACACGGCGCTCAAAGGCTTCGGCGATTTTCAAAGTCCGAACTTCAAAAGCGAAGACGCGCAAGGGTTGGTCGGCGGCGGCACGAGTTATGCCGGGCGCAACATCGCCTACGGCGTGCGTGAACACGCGATGGGCGCGATCTCCAGCGGCATCGCGCTGCATGGCGGGATCATTCCATTCACCGCGACCTTCTTGCAATTTAGTGACTATATGCGTCCAGCCATTCGCTTAGCGTCGCTGATGGAACAACGCGTGATCTACGTCTTCACGCACGATAGTGTCTTTCTCGGCGAAGACGGCCCGACGCACCAGCCGGTTGAGCATCTGGCCGCATTACGCGCGATTCCGAATTTGCATGTCATTCGACCCGCCGATGCGAACGAAGTCTCGATCGCGTGGCAGCTGGCGATCGAGCGAACGGACGGGCCGACGGCATTGATCTTCACGCGACAGGCCGTGCCCACTTTCGATCGATCGAAAATGAATTCGGCGGACGGCGTGCGACGCGGCGGCTATGTGTTGATCGACGGTGATGGATCGCCCGACATTATTTTGATCGCGACCGGTTCGGAAGTGCAGCTCGCCGTCGGCGCGCGCGATGAGCTGCTTCAGCGAAACGTACAAGCGCGTGTCGTGAGTTTGCCGTGTTGGGAATTGTTCGATGAGCAGCCACAGGCCTATCGGGATGGCGTACTGCCGAAAAATATCACCAAACGGCTGGCGATCGAGGCAGGCGTCGCGCAGGGCTGGCAAAAGTACGTGGGCGATCGCGGTGAGGTGCTGAGCATCGATCGGTTTGGCGCATCTGCCCCGGCCAAAGTGATCGCGGAAAAATTTGGCTTTACGATCGAGAATGTCGTCAAGCGCGCACAAAATCTTTGATCTCTGATTCGCTCATGTGCCTTTGGAATAACTGGGCAATGGCTTGAACGATTTGCTCAATCCACGCGAAAGCTAATACCCGATCGCGCAACCATCCTTCCTCGGATCTGATCCGCCTGATAGCATGCCGCTGCCTGGATCGATCACGATCATCTGCCCGCCGCCGTATGATCCGCGCGATGGAATAATAGTGTGTCCCATCGATCGCAATTCGGGCGAGCGGCTGCTCGCCCCTACTTCCACATCGATCTGATTGCCCTCGTACCACACCACGCGCGGCGCATCGAGCGCGCGCTGCGGATCCATCTTAAAATCGATCGAGTTCAGCAGTACTTGAACGTGCCCCTGCGGTTGAATGTGCCCGCCCATCACACCGAAGCTGCTCCATAAATTTCCGTTCTTAAACGCCATCGCTGGAATAATCGTATGGAATGGCCGCTTGCCTGGCGCGAGCGCATTCGGATGCAATTCATCGAGCGAGAATAATGCGCCGCGATTTTGCAGCACGATGCCTGTGCCCGGCACGATCACGCCCGATCCAAAACCGTAGTAGATCGAATTGATGAACGAACACGCATTGCGATCTTTATCGACGACGGTGAGATACACTGTGCCACCGCGCGGCAAGCCCGTTATCGGATTTTGCATGGCTCGCTGTGGATCGATCAACTTCCGCCGTGCCGCGGCGTATCCTTTTTCTAACATTTGCTCAATCGGCACGGCGCTGCGACTTGGATCGGCGATGTGGGCGAAGCCATCTGCGAAAGCAAGTTTCAGTGCTTCAATAATATGATGATAGTAAGCGGCTGATCCATAGCCCATCGATCGAAGATCGAGTCCCTCCAAAATATTCAATGCCATTAGCGCAACAATGCCTTGGCCGTTGGGCGGACACTCAAACACTTGGACGCCGCGATAAACCGTCGAGATGGGATCATCCCAAGTGGAAGTGTGTTGAGCAAAATCTCCTGCGCTTAAGTAGCCGCCGTGTGATTGAACATGCTGCGCGATTTGCTCAGCGATCGATCCGCGATAAAACGCATCGCTGCCCCCTTCGGCGATTAGCCGCAGCGTCTGAGCAAGATCGGGATTCTTGAAAATTTCGCCCGCGCGTGGCGCGTGGCCATTGATCACGTACGGCGTCGATTGCATTATCTCCTCAAGATCGATCCACTCTCTCGCAATGATCTCGGTTACAGGAAAACCTTCTTCGGCGTATCGAATCGCGGGCTTCAACACTTCGCTTAACGGCATCGATCCATGTTGCTGTAAAATTACCTCCCAGCCATCGACCGTGCCCGGCACCGTGATCGATAGCGGCCCGACCTCCGGCATTTCAGTGTGACCAAGCCGCTTCACTGCATCGATCGAGATCGCGTTTGGCGCGCGGCCGCTCGCATTGAGCGCTGTCAGCTGATCGGTTTTAGCGATGTACGTTAAAGCAAATGCATCGCCGCCGACGCCCGTCGACATCGGTTCGACTACGTTCAGCATCGCCGCCATCGCCACGGCCGCATCGATCGCGTTGCCGCCATCCGTCAAAATTTTCAAGCCGACGTGCGCGGCCAGCGGTTGACTTGTTGCGACCATGCCATTGTTGGCTGTGACAACCGATCGGCGGGAAGGGAAACTCAGCATTGAGGCTCCTTCAGAATTTGATTAGTGAAAAGTGATGAGTGATAAGTAATTCACTCGTCACTCTTCACTTTTCAAGTTATAATGCAGTCTACCACTTTTTGGAGGAGTACCCCATATGGCCGGCCCCAATCTCGATCTAACCGAAGAGCAAAAAATGATCCGCGATGCGGCGCGCGATTTTGCGCAGAATGAAATTGCGCCGATCGCCGCGCATCACGACGAAACCGGCGAATTTCCGTTGGAGACGATCAGGAAGATGGGTGCGCTGGGCTTGATGGGTGTCGAAGTGCCGGAAGAATACGGCGGCGCGGGCATGGACACGCTGGCGTATGTGCTGGCAATGGAAGAAGTTGCCAAAGCGGATGTGAGCCACAGCACGATCATGTCTGTCAACAATTCACTGTACTGCCACGGCATTTTGAAATTCGGCACTGAAGAACAGAAGAAAAAATATGTGGTGCCGATCGCGTCCGGCAAAAAGATCGGTGCGTATTCGCTGACCGAACCGATGAGCGGCTCGGACGCGGGCACGATGAAGAGCCGCGCCGTGCGGGATGGCGATTACTACGTGATCAATGGCCGCAAGAGTTGGGTGACCTCCGGCCCCGTGGCCGATTACATTGTGTTGTTCACGATGACACAGCCTGAAAATGGACACAACGGCATCACCGCTTTCATCATCGAGACGGATAAGTCCGGCTTCGTCAAAGGCAAGACCGAACCGAAGTTAGGCATTCGCGCTTCGGCGACATGCGAGATTGTATACGACAACTATCGAGCGCCGGTAGAAAACCGATTAGGCGAAGAAGGGCAGGGCTTCAAGATCGCGATGACGGTGCTGGATGCGGGACGTATCGGCATTGCGAGTCAAGCATTGGGTGTAGCCGAGGCCGCTTTCGAGGCGGCCGTACAATATACCAAAACGCGCGAAGCGTTCGGCCAAACAATCGGGCAATTCCAGGGAATTCAATGGATGCTGTCGGATATGAAGACGCGCATCGAGGCGGCGCGCATGTTGATCTGGAGTGCGGCCTTAGCCAAAGAACGATCGAAGAAAGACGGCAGCCGCTATACACTCGAAGCAAGTATGGCAAAATTATTTGCCAGCGAGATGGCGATGTGGGTCACCGAGAAAGCATTGCAGATTCATGGCGGCATGGGTTACAGCAAAGAGATGCCGCTCGAACGATATTTCCGCGATGCGAAGATTACCGAGATCTATGAAGGCACCAGTGAAATTCAACGGCTCGTCATCGCGCGGAATGTGTTGGGGTTAAAGTAGAGAGCCACGTGAAACGACCATTCTCCGTAACTTTACTTGCGCTGGGAGTGTTATTATTTGCGATTTACAACATCGGGCGGACTGCGGCGGCTATTTACGCGCTCAATCAAATGCAGTTCGTCACCGATCTCGATATTCGTGCGCCGGTGATCGTCATCATGGTGATCGGGATCGATTGGGCGATCGGGTTTACATTAGCCGCGATCGGTTTGTGGCGGCTTAAAGCGTGGGGGCGGCAGTGGATGATCATCGCACTCATCGCGTATGAGATTCTAATTTGGATCGAACGCTTGACGCTGGAAC
>JBGQGR010000188.1:0-6380 GCA_041497495.1 Anaerolineae bacterium
AGGAGATCATCGTGGCGCTGTAGCTTCTCCCGCTCGCGCCGCGAGGGAACACCTTTCTTTTGCCCGTTGGGGGCAGGCACTCTGAAGGGTTTCGCTTTAGCCGCCATCACGCCTCATTTACTGACTAATGGTCAGTCGCTGACTGATAGTCAGTATATTTGTAATTACGCATATTGTCAAGAAGCAATTTGGCCTATCGGCCGCAGACCGACGACCACAGACCACAGTTGCTGCATCTCGACTAAGGCTAACCCACAGCCGTGTTCGTAATTTCTGGCTTCTGGATTCTATATTCTGCTTTTTGCTACTCTCGTATGGTACAATGCCGATCATGCCCATTCGAGTTCTGCCCTCAAACGTTGTCTCGCAAATCGCCGCAGGCGAAGTCGTCGAGCGGCCCGCCTCGGCCGTCAAAGAATTGATTGAAAACGCGATCGATGCCGGTGCGACCGATATCGCTGTCGAAACACGCGACGGCGGCCGAACGTTCATCCGCATATCCGATAACGGATCGGGCATTCCAGCGAGCGAAGTCGAGTTGGCTTTCAATCGACATGCGACGAGCAAACTCACTTCCGCCGATGATCTGACTCATATCAAGACACTGGGCTTTCGCGGCGAGGCCTTGGCATCGATCGCATCCGTTGCGAAAGTAACGTGCGTCACTCGATCGCGCGCAGAAGCCGTTGGGACGCGGATCGCGATCGAGGGCGGGCAGACCGTCGAGCGTGGATCGATCGGCGCGCCGGCGGGCACCGTCGTCACCGTCGAGAATCTCTTCTACACCGTTCCGGCTCGATTGAAATTCCTCAAGTCCGATACGACCGAGCGGCGGCAGATCGATCTTTTGATCAGCCGCTACGCAATGGCGTATCCATCGGTGCGATTCAATTTGATTCACGCCGGACGAACGGCGTTTCAAACCACGGGGAATGGCTCGTTGAAAGATGTTTTGATCGCGGTATATGGTTTGGATGTCGCGGAGCAGATGATCGATTTCCTCACCCCCCCTCCCCCGACAGCTGAAAAGATGATGTCTGGAGAGGGGGCGCATATCAAGGTAAGCGGTTTCATTAGTGCGCCCGCGTTGTCGCGCGCGAACCGCGCGGATATGACGATCTTCGTTAACGGACGCTGGGTTCAAGATCGAGGCTTAAATGCGGCGGTGTTGCAAGCTTATCACACGTTGCTGATGGTCGGGCGTTATCCGTTGTGCATTGTGCGCGTCGAGATCGATCCGGAAGATATCGATGTCAATGTGCATCCGGCCAAGACCGAAGTGCGTTTCCGCAGCAACGATGCGGTGTTTAGAGTTGTGCAGCGAAACGTGCGCCGGACTTTGATCGATCTAGCGCCGATTCCGCAAGTTCAATCTCAAGAGCCAACTTCGGCATGGCCGCCGGGTTTCGATGCGCATGATGAGATGGCGAGTTCGAGGATTGAGGCACTTCGGTCACTTCAGCCCGTTCAACCCATCTCCGCTTCGCTACGAGGGCGCTTCGCGGATGCAAGTGACAAGACGCAAGTGGCAAGGGACGAAGAAGAGCGATTAGCCGTCAGCCATTTGCCATCAGCCATCAGCGATCAGCAATTAGCTGAAACAGAGAGCAGAGTACAGAGATTAGAAATTCCTCCATTGCGAGTTATCGGCCAAATCGGCGCGACGTACATCATCGCCGAAGGGCCGGAAGGTATGTACTTGATCGATCAGCATGCGGCACACGAGCGAGTGCTGTATGAAAAATTTATGGCCGATAAAACAGCACAGCATATCGCGGTGCAAAATCTACTCGAGCCACTGCCGATGGAATTTTCGCCTGATGAATCAACGTTGATTGAAGAAAATTTAGAGACGCTTAATGCGATTGGGCTTCATTTAGAGCCATTCGGCGGATCGACCTGGCTGATCCGCAGCATTCCATCGTTATTGGCAAACGACAACCTTCGTACAGCGATGAACGAATTGGTCGCCGATTTAATGGCAGGCGATTTGCCATTCGCCGCGAACGAAGAGGCGAAGTTAATCACCCGCGTGTGCAAGCGCGCCGCGATCAAAGGCGGTCAAGTATTATCGATGCACGAAATGAACGAGCTCATTCGCCAACTTGAAGTGTGCGCCTCGCCGCGAACGTGTCCGCATGGCCGGCCGACGATGATTCATTTCAGCGCGTTACAGATGGCGAAAGAATTTGGCCGAATCTAATTTCAAGCGCGAGGAGCAAACATGAAGTGTCCAAAATGCGGTTCCACAATGGAGAAAGTGGTTTACGAAGGCGTCGAAGTCGATCGGTGCACGAATTGCAAGGGCATCTGGTTCGATTTTCAAGAGCAAAAGCAACTGAAGGACAAGAAGGGCGCAGGCTCGATCGATATTGGCAAAGCGACTAAAGCCAAGCTGGCCGGCAAAATGTATTGCCCGCGCGATGGCTTACTGCTGACTCAGATGGTCGATGTGAGACAGCCGCACATTTGGTACGAAGCCTGCCCGCATTGTTACGGCGTCTTCTTCGATGCGGGTGAATTCAGGGATTACAGCCACAAGACGGTGATCGAGTCCGTCAAAGATTTATTCACGCATGAACGGAAATGAGAAGAACTTTTGCTGGTCATGCTGAGCAGTGCGAAGCAGCTCAGATAATTGTGCGAAACCCATCGCTGTGTTCATGGTTAGAGCTTTAAGGCTGCCCTTTAAGCGAAAGTCCTGATTAGAAGGCAGTATCGGCCAAACTATCGGGCGAAGCCACAACCGATCGAGTTACCGTGCTCAACGCGATAAAGATCGATCCAAAGATAATCGCGCACAGAGAAAAATCGGACTGATGCGGCGCCGGTGCATTAATCCTCCCTTAAATGGAAGGGCAATGCTTTGAGTATAACTGCGCAAACGAATCAAGCAATAGTGGGATGGTCATTGAATCAGAGAATCAAAACAAAACGGCGATTGGATTCTGATCCAATCGCCGTTCGTGAATCAACTTCACAGCTACAGATTAGTGGTTGCCGTGATTGCCCTTGTTCTTGTTATGCCCGGGTGCATTGCTGCTGTTACCACGACCCTTGAAGTTGCCACCTTGACCCGAGTTTTGATTCGATGAGTTGCCGTGGCCGCTCATGATCGCGCCCAGATTGTTGCCTTTACCCGGTTTGAAATCATACTGCTTCATGATCGCGCCCCAGCCCATGCCGCCCGCCGCCAGATCGAGCACTTGCTGTGGTGTGACACTGCCATTCGACAGATTAGCGATGAAATATGCTCGCGCGATTTCACCGAAGCCGAAGCCTGCGTTGTGCAGACTGATCACATCGCTGTACGTTCCGCTGAAGAAAAACGAAATCGCCAACGCCACCGGCTGGGTCATGTGCATGGTCGATGTTAGATCTTCAGTATCACTCAGATCATCGGTATCGGTGACATCCGCCGTTGCCGTGACTGCATAGCGTGCCGAGGTGTTCGATGCAGCCACATGATTCGAACGAGCAGGCGCGGCCGAAACCACGCCAACGATCAACAGCGTAAGTGCCCCACTCAATGCGACAATCATTGCAAGTCTTGTCAGTTTCATGGTAGATTACCTCCAAAAATATGTTGTTTAAACTAAATGCATTCTCAGTGTAAAGCAGATCGTCTGGCATACCATAGGAGAATTGTCATTCCTAGTACCATTGGCTTAATTTAAATTAACATTTAATGAGAAAATGGCTAGGCAGCTTATGTAAGGGGCGCGATAATTTCAGATCGATCGTTCTCGGGGCGATTAACCAACTTTGAAACTGTATAAATCTTCATCTGCTTTGCGGGATACGGCTGCATTAAAGCATGCAGCGCGATGGGTGATGCTTCCAGATCGATCCAGTCCCACATCGATTCTTTGTTCAGGATTACCGGCATCCGATCGTGGATCTCGGCCATCAGTTTGTTCGGCGTCGTCGTCACGATCGTGCAGGTGCGCTTCTCATCGCCTTCGGGCGACTTCCACGTTTCCCACAAGCCCGCAAAAGCGAAAGGCTGGTCATCGATCAAGCGAATGTAATAGGGTTGCTTCGTTTCTTTCGTGCCTTCGGCGACTTTCTTCCATTCAAAAAATCCATCGGCCAAAATCGTGCAGCGTCGACGCTTGAAGGCCGCTCGAAAAGCGGGTTTCTCTTCGAGCGTTTCTGCGCGGGCGTTGATCATCCGGCTGCCGATCGATGGATCTTTCGCCCACGAGGGACTCAAGCCCCATTGGAACATTTCCACTTTTCGATCTTGCAAACTCGCGACGACAGCTACCGGCTGCGTCGGCGCGATGTTGTAGCGCGGCGCAAGATCAGCAGGCACGTCATTTAGATCGAGCAGCAGTTTGAGTTGAGCCGGATCAACCGTGAGAGTGAATCGACCGCACATAGCGAACTCGTTTCAAGTGGCAGGTTGCATGTTCCGTGGTACCTAATACTTTACTCATTACTCGTTATCACAAGTGTATCATCTAAAGAAAAAGCCCATCATGATCGCCGCACCCCACAGCATCGTCACAAATCCACCGATGACGAGGAACGGCCCATACGGAATGCCGCTTCTCAATTTCACAACGCGCAGCAGCAACAACAACAGGCTGATGATACCGCCGGCCAAAATGGTGATGACCAACGCAGTGATAATCCCTGGAAACCCGGTGATCAATCCGACAAAAGCGGCCAGCGTTACATCACCCTCGCCCATCGCGCCGCGTCCTACAAACCTTCCGCCAATGATCACGGTCAATCCAAAGAAGGCGAACCCGATCGCGCCGCCGACGAGCGCCAGATACCAGCCCGGCCCAAACCACAGCGGCGAGGTGAGCGCTGCGACAAGCATCGCCGGAAGCATGACGACATTCTGAATCCGACGATGTTCAAGATCGGTGACGGTGACTAAGATCAAAACCGCTGTATGAAAACTCGCCAAGATCAAGACGATTGGATCTTCGAAGCGCGTGTATAGCAATGCGAACACGATCGCCGTACCCAATTCGACCAACAGGTAGCGGATCGACGGCGGCCAATGGAACAGTGAACCGATCGGGGCGATCGGCTTGCGATCGGGTAACGCATCGGCCAGCAAATTGATCAAGCCGCCGACGATTAAGCCACTCAGTACATAAAGGATAATCAAGTGTTTCTCCTAAAACGGTTGGGGAGACGGAAGGATAGCGAGAAGGCGAGATAATTCATCCTGCATCCCTTCAAAGTATACTCCGCGCCTCGCGCTTTGACAAAAGCAGATCGAGCGGCTAGAATCAAACCGCTATGTTAGAAAGAATGACCACCATCAATCGCGAACGGCTCAGCGTCTTAATTGCGCTGATCTTAATCAGCCTCGGCCTGCTACCGTTAATCGAATCGCCGACCAGCGGCATTGGCGGATCGTTCTTCGGCACACCGCTGAAGCTGGAAGTGTCAGCCACGACGCTCATCGCCTTATTGGCCGCAGCTTTGGCCTGCGCCGGGATCGATACACTGCTGCGTGCACATCCCAAAGTCCGGCGCGGCGAAATCTCACGCACACTGCCTTACTGGATCACCCCTGGGCTGACGGTAGTCGTCGCCTCACAGATTCTCACCAGCATTATTGATCCAGTCACGTGGGTCGCCGTGCTGTTGATCACGGGTGTCCTCTTATGGCTGGAATGCATAGCGGAATACGCCACGATCGATCCGGAAGGACCGGCTGCCGGCCGCGCGCGAATGTTCTTGAATGCAATAGCCTATATCTTAGCTGCGCTGCTGTTCGGTCTGATCTGGAATTCGCGCGCCCGCAGTTTATTGAGTGCCTCGCTGATCTTTCTGGTGACACTCGGCCTCGCCGTCGATCTGTTGTGGAGTTCACGCGCGAACGGCCGCCGTGTCTTCATGTTATCAATCGCCGTCGCCATTGTCATGGCCGAAGCGAATTGGGCCACCAATTATTGGGACACCACCGTCTTCATCGCCGCACCCGCTCAACTCTTCATCTTCTACGCATTAGTCGGGCTGGCCGGACAATATCTGATCGATCGGCTAAATCGCCGCGTGCTGATCGAATTTGCAATCGTCATGCTGGTCGCATTGATCTTGCTCTTGCGCGGCCGTGGCTGACCCCGATCGCTCTTCTCACCGAAAGCGAAACGCCCCGATGAATTCATCGAGGCGTTTTTTTGTTTGGTCAACCATCTATTTGAGCGGCAGCGGCACAGCCGTGCGCACTGGCCCGGAAGTTGGCAGTGCAGTGGTCGTCCTAACGTTGGGGCTGATCGCCGAAATGATCATGCTGCCCACCACCAGAATGGCCAGAATCGCGAACATGATGCGCAGATTGCGCTGTGCTTTCAGTTGACTTTGTGAACGACGAGTCATGTTTCTCTTGCTCCATATCTGAACTGTGG
>JBGQGR010000189.1:0-6354 GCA_041497495.1 Anaerolineae bacterium
ACACTTCGTCGAGCAAAATCAAGCGCGGGCGAGCGGCCAGCGCCCGTGCCAGTTCCAGACGTTTCTTTTGCGCCACATTCAACTTGCTGGCTAACATGTCGCTTCTCGGAGTCAGACCGACGAACTCCAACACTTGATCGGCGACGGGCGCAGCAGCCGACAGCGATAAACCTGATCCGCCGAAGCACGCGCCGGCGATCACGTTATCGCGCACTGAAAGCTCGCCAAGTGGCCGAACAATCTGATGCGTGCGCGCAATGCCGCGCTGTGCAACCTCGAACGGCTGGCGTCCGCTGAGGTCTTCGCCTTGAAACACAATCTTACCTTTGTCAGGTGCGTACACACCATTGATCACATTGAACAATGTCGTCTTGCCAGCGCCATTCGGCCCGATGATGCCCATGACCGTGCCTTCTTGAACCACGAAGTCGATTTGATCCAAAGCCACTAGACCACCGAATAGTTTGCTAACGTTCTGAATTTCGAGAATCACTCGAGATACCTCCCTATGATTGGCAGACGGTGTCTGATCAAGCCAACTGCGCCGGAGGTGATGAACAACACGATGAGTAACAGCAGGAAACCGGTGATGAACAAATGCAGGTCGCCAAAGTCGATAGTGGTAAACCCCAAATTCAGGGGAGGCGCCGTGATCAGCGTCGTGTTGATCAGCTCAAAGATGAGTGCGCCAATCAACGGACCAATCACGGTGCCGATACCGCCCAACATCACCATCACCAAGCTTTCGATCGAGCGCGACAAATCAAAGGCGACATTCGGCTCGATGATGCCGTTCTTGAAGAAAAACAGCGCACCGGCAATGCCCGCAAAAAATGCCGAGGCCGCAAAGGCCAGCACTTTATATCGGGCGGCATTGACCCCTAAGACCTGCGCCGCATCCTGATCTTCGCGGATCGCCATCAAGCCCAATCCGAATTTCGATTTCTTGATAAAATAACTGGCGGCAATCGTCAGTAACGCGACGATCACCACCAGATAGTAAGTGAACCACAAGGCGTTACCCGCGCCGCCGTAAGCATCGTAGACGGAGAAGTTGAAGAACATGCCGACCGAACCACCAAATGGCTCGAAGTTATTGACGAAGGCACGGACGGCTTCATTAATTCCGAGGGTGGCCAGCGCGAAATAGGCACCGCGCAACCGTAAGACCGGCGAGCCGAGCAGAAAGGCGAAGATCGTCGCGGTGACTCCGCCAGCCAGTGCAGCAATAATCAAATGGACTTGGTAGGTCTGCATCAGGTAAAAAGCAACGTAGCCACCCAGACCAAAGAACACGATATGCCCGAAGCTCACGTAGCCGGTATAGCCCATGATAATGTTGACGCTCGACGCCAAGATCATGAGCATGAGAATCAGGAATATATTTTCGCGCAGCGTGGGTGAATTCGTGACGAGGGGCAGCAGCGACAGAAGCGCGATGCCGATGAGCGTGATCCAGATGAAACGACCAGGGCGCGTTTTCACGCGCGCGCTCCTAACAAACCTTTAGGCCGGATGAGTAAGATCAAGATAAAGATCACATACTCGATGACGGGCACCCAGCCAAACGGAATCGATCCAATGATTGGCAGGTGGATGACTGGAATCAAGCCTTCCAACAACCCTAAGATAATGCCGCCCAGCAGTGCGCCAGTCGGATTGCCCAAACCGCCCAGCACGACGATGACGAAACTCTTTAACTGGAACCCTCCGCCCGAAAGGATCGTGAAGGACAAGATGGTAGCGATTAACCCTCCGGAAATCGCGGCCAGCATGATACCAATGCCGAAGCTCAACGCCAATACCCAGGTTGTATTAATGCCCATGAGTTCAGCTGCCGATCGATTATTGGCGACGGCGCGGATCGATTTGCCGATATGCGTCCGATACAGAAAGAGATACAGACCGATGGTCACGACACCGGCGATCAGGCCGGCGACAACTCGTGTGCCAAGAATGGTAATCGCACCAGCCTGAAACGTGCCGAGTTTTACTTCAACGGCGCGTTGAGTCGTCGTAAACGCTGCAGTGCCAAGCCCGATGATCATGAGGCTGACTGAAAAAGTGGCGAGGAGTGTCGTCAGTTCTGGTTGGCCTATGACACGATGGATTGAGATAAAGTACAGCACGACACCGAAACCGAGGCCGAGTACCATCACAAATACCAGGCTGACATACGGATTCAATCCAAAGGAAGTAGTGCCGATATATACGCCGAACATGCCCAGCGCGATGACTGCGCCGTGGGCCAGATTGATCACGCGCATCACGCCAAAAATGAGAGTTAATCCCATGGCCGAAATGCCGTAAATAAAACCTAACATGAGGCCATCGAGCACTGCAGCTATCAGCGCTTGTAAATTAGGATCCATTACTGCCTCGCAGATAACAGATTATTCAAGGGGGGCGAGCATGTTACTCGCCCCCCATCCTAGGACTTTCAAGATTTGCGCAAACTGAAATCTCGAAAGTCTCCACGCTTATGGAGCTGGGCGCAACGCAGCATCGGCCGACTTCGCTTCGAGCGGCCACACGATCTGTTTGGCTAACTTGCCCGAGCTGTCTTTCTGCCACTGGATGTAGACCATCGAGTGGGCCGCTTGCTTGCCGTGCGTTTTCGCGTCGGTGTTGAATTTGATGTGACCGTAGAAGGTCAATAGATCGGCGCTGTCAAGGTATGTTTTGAGCTGCGCAGGATCAAGACTGCCTGTTTCCTCGATCGCTTTCTGCAGCAACAAGCCGGCCATGTAGCCGCCCGCCGAGTGATAAGAAGGAGCGGTGCTATATTTCGTCTGATACTCGGCGATGAAATCCTGCACGCTGATGCCGTACCAGGCCAAGCCTGCCGCCTTCGCGCTGTCTGCACTATAGGACACCTGCGGCTCCCATTGACTGGGCCCCACGACTGATGCTGCAGCATCGCCGATATCGGCGAAGGTTGGCTCAGGCGGCGCGACCAACAGGGAAATGAAGCGGACCGATACTTTCTTGTCGAATAGCTGTTTGGCAAATGAAGAGCCATCGGCAAAGTGACCGCCGCCCAAAATCGCATCGGGGGTATTCGCCGTGATTTGGTTGATGAACGGTGCAAAGTCCGTGGTGCCGCTGTCGTAGCCTTCAAACAAGACGATGTTGTAGGCTTTGACCGTCGCGTACGCTTTGAGCGCATTGGCGACCGATGTCGAGAAGGAATCTTTCTCATAAACGATGGCGATCTTCTTCAGCGATGGATCCAGCTGATTCAGCAGATCGAGCGCGCCGCTTTGATACCGGCTGGCCGGAGTGTACAACTGGTAAATATTCTTGAAACCTTGCTCCATCGTCGCATCGTCAGCCGCACCTGTCGTGATCATGAGCTTGTTGTTCTGCTCCGAGACCACCGCCGCGGCTTTAGCTAAACCGCTGCTGTATGGACTGATCAAAAAGTCGACTTTGTCATCGTTGATCAATTGGGTATACAACGCTTGAACGCGATCGGTCTTGCTCTCGTCGTCATAGAACTTGATAGAGGGCATGACGGTTGAACCGTCTTTCAATTTGATGCCGCCGGCTTTCGTCACATCGTCAAGCCATAACTGCAGGCCTTCAATCTGTTTCTTCGAGGCTACATTCTGGGCGCCCGTCTGTGAAGCGGTGAAGCCGATGACGATGGATTTAGGACCAGCGGGTGTGGCCGTTGCAGCCGGCGCACAGGCGACGAGCGAGCTCACGAGCAACAGTACAACTAGGGTTAGACTTAACTTGCGAAACTTGTTGTGTGACATTGAACATCCTCCTCGTTCTGATAGGAATTACTTGGGGTTGATCATCGAAGATCGAGTCAGCAGACTCAAACGAGTACTGACTTGGCTACTAGGGGGAGTGTATTGGGATCAACTCAATCGCCTCCAGTCACATCGTCGAATACAACTAGTTCGACGATGCATGAACATGCGTGGTACAGAATGCACGATGGAAGATCGATTTATGAAGAGTGAGCAGTTTTAGAATAGCACAAAACGAAACATGGGGCAAGTGGTTGCAACAGCGCTCCAAAATCGATCAAGGCAGCTAGATGGATCGAATCGAACGGCTTGCATTCGACGTCCGATCGCTGCTGACTAATGTGTTAATCGTTGTGCGGCAGCCTCCTTCTCTCTTGCCGCTCAGCGTCGATCGATTTCAAGCCGCTGACAAAGTTCCGCCGAGGTAGAGGTGACTAATTTGAGGGTTATCCAGAATTTCTTGATGCGTGCCTTCCAAGCGCACTTGTCCGTTCTCCATGACAACACCATGCGTGGCCGCGCCCAGACCCGTCCGCACGTTCTGCTCAACCAGCAGAATTGTCCGGCCAGTATTGTGCATCACCGCGATCGTGTCAAAAACTTGCTTCAAAGTTTTCGGATCGAGGCCCATCGATGGTTCATCGAGCAGGATCAATTTCGGATCGAGCATCAAACAGCGCGCGAATTCGACTAAGCGCTGTTGGCCGCCCGATAGGTTGCCAGCTTTATCGTTGGCCCGTTCTTTGACGACCGGGAATAGACCTTCCACTTCGCTCAAGCGCCGCTTCACTAAAGATTGATCGTTGATCATAAACGCGCCCAATCTGACATTCTCTCGAACCGACATGTCGGGAAATAAACTATGATTCTGCGGCACATGCACAATGCCCAGTGACAAAATTCCGCGCGGGTTCAAGCCATTGATCGATTGGCTGTTAAAGGAGACCTGGCCCAAGCGTGCTTTCAACAAACCACTGATGACGCGCAGCACGGTCGATTTTCCGGCGCCGTTCGGACCGACAATGCACGTGACCGAACCTTGCTCGACGGCTAAGTCCACGCCCTTGAGCACATCACTGCCATCATATCCGGCGACAATTCCTTGCAAACTCAATAACATGCTCAATCTCCCAAATAGGCTTCGAGCACGATCGGGTTCTGGCGGACTTCAGCCGGAGTCCCTTCGGCGATTTTCGATCCGTGGTGCATGACCATGACGCGATCGCACAAGTTCATCACAAACTCCATGTTGTGTTCGACGACTAAAAACGTCACACCATTTTTGTTCAGCGTGCGAATCCGATCGGCTAAGTGATTAATCATCGTGGGATTAACGCCGCCCGCCGGCTCATCCAGCAGAATGACCTTCGGTTCAGCGATCAGAATATAAGCAAATTCAAGCAACTTCTTTTGCCCATAAGACAAGTTGGCGGCTGGCATCTCTTTCAGTTGAGCAATGCCGACAAACTCGAGCAGATCCAGCGCTCGTTTCTGTTCATGCGACAGACTCCAGCGACCGAGCAGCGCTTTGACGCCTTTACGCTGGGCGGCCACATGCATATTCTCCAGCACCGTCAGCCGCGGAAAGATGCGCGTCAATTGAAACGTTCGACCGATTCCGGCTTCAAAAACTTTATCCGGCGCGGCGTTCGTAATGGGCTGACCGTTAAATTGGATATCGCCCCGATCGATCTTCTCGTAACCGGTCATGACGTTGAACAACGTCGTTTTACCTGAACCGTTCGGGCCGATCAAGCCAGTGATGCTGCCCTGCTCGACCGTGATCGAACAGCTATCCAGCGCAAGAATTCCGCCGAAGGCTTTAGAGATGTTGTGGGCTTCAAGCAGGCTCACGGCTTCACTCCGTCTGGTAGGCTGGCACCTTCAGCCGACGCCGTCGGTTGGCCGCCGCGATTGATTTTCCACTTATGCCAGAGCTTGCTGAGCGTGGGAACGATCCCTTCGGGCAGCAACAGAATAATCGCCAGGAACAGAACGCCATAGATGATCTGGTAATAGCCATTGCGGCTGAACTGCAACGAAAAAAATTGTTGGGCCGGTTCCAAAATAAGCGCGCCCAAAATCGGGCCGGACAAAGTGCCGAGTCCGCCCATAAATGTCATCAGTGCCAAGGAGACATCAATCAGCGGATCGAAGGCAAAGGCCGGAAAGATCGATCCGACAAAATACGCGTGCAAAGCGCCGACCATGCCAACAAAGAAAGCGGAGATCACGAACACGATGAGTTTGGACGAGCTCGTCCGCACGCCCAACCCCAGCGCTCGATCTTCGTCATCCCGAATCGCCAACAGCCCCAGGCCGAATTTCGAGTTGCGAATCCACCACGAGACACCGAGCGCCAGCAAGAGCATCACCAGCGTCACATAGTAAAACGGCGTGTTGAAGAAGTAGCCGCCCCATTCGGTGGGAATCGGCAAGCTTAAGCCGGTGGAGCCATTCGTGATCGAGCGCAAGTTAAAGGCCATGAGCTGCATAATGAAAAACATGGCGATGGTGATCACGACAAAAGTATGTTTACGCGTCCGCAGCGAGATCCAGCCTAACGGAATCGCGAACAGCGCAGCGATGA
>JBGQGR010000190.1:0-6354 GCA_041497495.1 Anaerolineae bacterium
CATAGCCAGCCTCAAGGCATTTGTGGCACGATCGGATTTCTTGATGTAGAGAATCTAATTGAGATTGTCGATCCACATTTGAAAGGATGAGGGCGGAGGGATGAGGGATGAAACCGTGAAGTTTCTTTCTTCATCCTTCATCCCTCATCCTTCATCCTTTTTCGCCGCAAGGCGGCGATACGTCTTTTGCATCAACAGCGCGTCGTCTTCCATGAGCGGACTCTCGCACAAGATGCGGCCGCTCGCGCCGATGTCGATCAGCGCCTGGAAGAATTCCTTGTATTTCAAATCCGATTCTTTTAGCGGCAAATGCTTCTTCTCGCCCTTCGGCCCGTATTCGATCCCCGATAGATGCACGTGCAAGGTTGAAAGCCCGCGTTGACCTAAGCCACTGGCGACGAGTTTCAGCGCGCCCATGAATTCGTCGTACGAGTTAAACGATCCGTCGCCGCGCCGTGCGTGCAGATGCGCGAAGTCGATGCATGGCAGCACCCCATCGATGTCGCGTGATAACTCGATCGTTTCCTCAAGCGTGCCGAGCATTGCGCTCTTGCCTAGCGTCTCTGGTCGAAGGGTGACCTGCACGCCTTCGGACTTCAATTGATCGACCACTTCCTGTAAGCGCCGCCGCGCGATCGGGTATACGTCTTTCGGATCTTGCAGCATATACGAGCCGGGATGAAAGATGATGTCGCTCGCGCCCGCTTTATATCCGGCACGCGCCGCTGCCAACAATCGATCCATGCCCGCTCTCAGCATATCCTTGGTCTGCGCGTTCAGGTTGATGTAATAGGGTGCGTGAACGCTGAGCGGCATATTCACGTGCGTGGCAGTGGCTTTGATCAACGCGCACGTTTCATCACCAACACGGACGCTTTGCACCCAGGCCAATTCCAGCGTGCCGAGTTTCAATTCGTGCATGCGCAGAATGCCGCCGGGCGTGCCGCCCGGTTTCTTCGGCGTGCTGAGCGGTGAGCCGACGGTGCCAAATAAGAATCCATTGGATGAAGTCATGAGGTGAATAACCTTTCGATGGAATCGGTGAATCGGCGAATCAGCAAATCCGCGAGTCGTTCGCCGATTCGTTGACTCGCTGATTTGTTACTATTCAATCTTAACAATCTTGAACTTGATCTTGCCGCCGGGCGCATCGATCTCGACTTGATCGCCAATGTGCTTGCCCAGCAGTTCCTTGCCAAGTGGACTTTCGTTGCTGATCTTGCCATTCATCGGATCGGCTTCCGCCGCGCCAACGATGTTGAATTGCTCGTCGTCTTCGCCGCCGACTTCTTTGACCGTGATGCGCGATCCGATCCGCACGGCGCCGCCGCTTTCTTCTTTGATCAACACGACGTTGCGCATCATCACTTCGATCGTGCGGATGCGGCCTTCGAGGAAGGCTTGATCTTCTTTGGCCATGATGTAGTCAGCGTTCTCAGACAAGTCGCCCTGCTTGATCGCAAAGTTTAATCGATCGGCCAACTCTTTGCGTTTGGTCGTCTTGAGGAATTCTAGTTCCTCTTCAAGTTTCTTTTTGCCCGCAGGGGTTAAATAAGTTGGGGCGGGTTCCATCGATATCTCCTCATAGCGAATCCTTAATGCACAAAGTATAATGCATAAGTGAGCATTATGCATTGTGAGTTATGCATTCGGTTTTGTTTCTTCTTCAAGCAACACTCTTCTTAGGACTTTCCCCACAAAACTTTTCGGCAGTTCTGATCGAAACTCGATCTCCCACGGCACTTCCCATTCAGCGAGCCGCGCGCGGCACATCGCTAACAATTCGTCGGGCGTGGCGTGCTCGCCTTCGCGCAAGACGACGAACGCTTTCACTTTTTGGCCGGGCGGCGTCGCTGGCACGCCGATGACAACCGCATCTTTTACTTTCGGACTTTCGAACAGCACTTCTTCCACATCGCGTGGATAGACTTGATACTCGCCTGCGAGGATCATATCTTTCTTGCGGTTGATGATTGTGAAGTAGCCGTCTTCATCCATCGTCGCGATGTCGTCCGTGTATAACCATGCGCCGCGACCATCCGCTGATCGATGCAGCACCCGATCGGATTCGTCGCCCAAGCCCCAATAGCCCAACATCACTTGCGGGCCGCGCACGACGAGTTCGCCGGTCTGGCCTGCGGGCAAATCTTGTCCTGTCGCAATATCGACGATCTTCGCTTCGGTCGATGGAAACGGAATACCAATTGATCCGATCTTACGCAAGCCGTTCAACGGATTGCCGTGCGTGATCGGACTCGCTTCGGTGAGTCCATAACCTTCCACCAATCGACCGCGCGTCAACTTTTCAAATGCCTCTTGTACTTCAACGGGTAGCGGGGCCGCGCCGCTGATGCACGCGCGGATCGATCGAATGCCGAACTTTCGCACGTCGCGAAAATTATTGATCGCCATATACATCGTCGGCACGCCAGGGAAGAGTGTTGGCTTCTCGCGCTTGATCGTCTTCAGCACTTCTTCAGTAATAAACGTCGGCAGCACGATCATCGTCGCGCCGATCATGACCGGCGCATTCAGCGTCGCGCTCAGTCCATAACTATGCGAGAACGGCAGCACGCACAAAAATGTTTCGCGCCCTTCGCGAATGTCGGTGATCCAATGCCGCGTCTGCAAGGCATTCGCCACCAAATTGCCATGTGATAACATCACACCTTTCGGTCGATCGCTGGTGCCGCCTGTATAAATGATCACCGCGAGCTCAGCGCGCCCCACATGCACATCGGGCCGCACGGCTTTCTGATTGGTGATGATCCTCGACCACAGTTGCGCACCGCGAACAAATTCTGGCTTGGGGCGATGACGCTTGATCGATCGGCGCAAATTGAATGCGATCTTCTTGATCGATGGCAGATAATCCTTGATGTGCGTGAGGATGATGTGATCCAATTGGGCTTGAGCCTGAACCCGATTGATCATCGCGGCGAAACGGGTCAGGCCGATCAATATTTTTGCACCTGAATCGTTGACCTGTCGGATAATTTCATCGACGCTGTTGGTGGGACTGGTGAACACGACGATCGCGCCGAGTCTCAAGCTACCGTAATAGGCGATGATCGTCTGTGGAAGATTGGGCAGCAGGATCATCACGCGATCACCGCGCTGCACACCGAGATCACGCAGGGCGTTGGCAAACCGATCGGCTTCCGCGCTCAACGCTCGATACGTGATCGATCGCCCGTAAAATTTGATCGCGATGCGATTCGGGAAGCGGCGCGCGGCACTGCGCAAGAATCGGTGCACGGGCCGATCCGGCAAACTGATCGTGAAGGGCACGCCCTCTTCATAATGCTTCAGCCACGGGCGTTCTCTGATCAACTTCATGCGTGCCGACTCGACGGTTTGTCCGCGCCGCGTCGGCGTCTCGATCAGGAAACGTTGGATCGCGCGATTGACCGCTTCGGCCCGTTCGAGGATGACCATATGCGCGCTGGCGGGAACCGTGACGTGCTGCGCGTTCGGAATTTTCTTGGCAACTTCTTCAAACACGCTCTGCGCAAAAACCTTATCGCGATGGCCGGTGATGACCAAGGTGGGCACGCTGATGTTACGGAACATGCTCCAGCCGTTGAACTGTGCCATATTGTTGTTGTGAAAAGATTTCAACACATGCGGCGGCGCGAACAACGATCGCCGCGCAAACGGCCGAATCACATTCAAGGTCGTGACCGGCAGCTTGAACGCGAGCTGTGCCCAATAATTGATCGCGAACTCGCCAGCAGTTGCGATGAGGATCAGTTTCTCAAGGCGCTGCGGATTTCGTTCGGCGTAGGTTGCGGCGATCGCGCCGCCGAAGGAATGGCCGACCAGCACAAATTTGTCCGGCACATTCAACTCCGCCAGCGCCGCATCGAGATCGGCTTGCACTTCGTCCATCGAGTAACTGGAATCGGGCGCGCTGCTGTAACCATGCCCGCGCAGATCGATCGCGATGACGCGGTTCTCGTCGGAGAAGAAGCGCATCTGCTTCTCCCACTGTACGGCGCGTCCGCCAAAGCCGTGCACGAACACCAGCGTGCGCTGGGCCGCTTCGGGGTTCACATCGATCGCGCTCAAGCGGATGGGCGGCTCATGGATCTCGATGTCTTCGCGATAGAGTTCAAGATCGATTTGCATGTCGGTGAATCAGCGAATGAACGAATCAGCGATTGTGGAAGTGTGTTTTGTCGAAAAATGGAGTTGAGCCTTTAGGTGGTCTCTGTCAAAACGAGTGAAACCGGCTAAAGCTTCGATTCCTATTTCAAGCAAGTATAGCACGAAGGAACTAGATTTAGCGTGGAGCAATCAGCGCAATTAACTTCGGCCCGAAGATCAGGACGCCGACGACGATTGCGCCGATGGCCGTGATCAAGACTGCACCAGCCGCTGAGTCTTTAGCGACTTTGACGAGCGGATGCTGCTCAGGGCTGACACGATCCATCGCGTTTTCGATCGAGGTGTTGAACAACTCGGCGGAGAGAACGATCATCATCGTCACAACGATGATCGCCCATTCGGTGTTGCTGATACGCAGTGACAAGCCCGCGATGACGACGGCGATTGAGATCGAGAGATGGATGCGCAAGTTTGCCTGAGTGCGAATCGCATGCGCGATACCGGCGAAACCATACTTGAAGGAAGCGAGCAGTCGGTTCATGAAAAAGGATGAAGGCGGAGAGATGAAGGATGAATGAGACAAGATGCAAGTTGCAAGATGAATTCAGCGTGTCAGCTTGTCAGCCCTTCATCTTGTCATTCACTTGGCGCAGTTATCGCTGCACCGATCTTTCGCACCACAATCGATTGCGCTTTCCACATCTTGGCTTTTTCCTTGGGCTTGTAATGATCGTGGCCGAGTAAATGCAGCACGCCATGTACCACCAGCAGCTGCAACTCAGCCTCGACTGGATGGTTCCTCGCTTTGGCTTGCGCGCGTGCCATGGGATACGAGATGATCACGTCGCCGAGATAGTGCCGTTCTTCCGATAGATCTGTCTCTTCGGCCGGTTCAAGTCCGAATGACAAAACATCCGTCGGTTTGTTGATCTTGCGGAAGGCGAGGTTGAGCGCACGCAGCTGCGCATCGCCGGTGATGGCAACGGTGATCTCCACTTTGCCGCGCACGCGCTGCTGATCGAGTGCAGCCTGAGCCGCTTCTTTGAGCAGCGTGGGCTTCACTTTATCCAGGTACCGGCCTGAAATGTTCGTATTGATCCGGGCTGTCGCTTGTCCTTGGCCTTTTGCTTTTTTCATCTGGCTATCCTTCTTTCTCGCTATCTCTCGCCCGCACTAGCTCGTCGTCGGGCTTGGTAAATTGATCGGGATAACGTAAGCGCGGATGGAACATACCTTGCAGCGTCGCGCCAAATGATTGCCGCACCTTATCCAGATCGGCCAACGTCAAAGGACATTCGTCCAACTGGCCCCAACTAATTCGATCGGCGATCACTTTGCGAATGACTTCGCTCATCTCTTCCGGCGTGGCCGGTCGTGAAGCGCGCACAGCCGCTTCGCAGCCATCGGCCAACATCAAGAGCGCTGTCTCTTTCGATTGCGGCTTGGGGCCGGGATAACGGAAGGCTGCTTCATCAACCTTGCCATTCGAAGCGGACTCGAGCGCTTTTTGATACAGGAAACTCACGCGCATGGTGCCGTGATGTTCTGGAATGAAAGCGCGGACTCTTGTCGGCAGCCGACTGCGCTTGGCTAACTCCAGGCCGTCTTTGACGTGATTGACAATGATTTCGGCGCTGGTGCGCGGATCGAGTTGATCGTGCACGTTCGAGCCTTCCACTTGATTCTCGACGAACATATAAGGCCGCGTCGTCTTGCCGACGTCGTGATAGAACGCGCCGACGCGTGTCAGCAGCGCGTTCGCGCCGATGCGCTCGGCGGCTTGCTCTGCGAGGTTGGCCACCATCAACGTGTGATGATATGTGCCCGGCGATTTGTGCAGCAGGTCGTTGAGCAGCGGCTGAGTCGGTCGGGCTAATTCCAGCAACTGCAAAGTGGTGGTGATATCAAATAGATTGCCGACGATGAAGAATCCGCCCAGCGTCAGACTGGCTGAGAGGCCGCCGTTGATCGCAGCTGCGCCGATGAGAGTGAGCAGCCCGATCGGGTCGGTCGATCCGCCGGGCAGACGGAAAGCGAGAATGATGGCAATGTTGATCAATGCCACATACAAGCCTGTCAAGAAAAACGCATTCAAACGTTCCACGCGGCCTAACGCTAATGTCGCGACAATGCCACCGGCGGCTACGTAAGTCGTGATCTCCATTGAGCCGTTCGCTATGATCCCGACCAAGCCAGCTAACAAGACGGTTGATGTTAGAGCGAGGCCGGGTCCCAACAACACGG
>JBGQGR010000191.1:0-6324 GCA_041497495.1 Anaerolineae bacterium
AAAAGGTTTCGGTCGCATAATATTCGGCGTACGCACCTTGCCAGATCAAAAAATTGCTGACGCGCATCTCACCGCTGGTGCGCACGATGAGATCGGGATCGGGCAGGTCGGTGGTATATAGATAACGGCTGAACAGCGCATCGTCGACGTGATCCGGATCGACGCCGTCTTTCAAGATATGCCGCACCGCATCGATGATTTCCTGGCGGCCGCCGTAATTAAAGGCGACATTCAAGATCAATGTATCGTTGTGGCTGGTCATCTCCACCGCGTGCTCGATCTTTTTTTGCAGCCGTGGCGAGATGCCATCCATGCGGCCGATGTGCCGGATTTGCACGCCGTCTTTGTGCAGTTCCTGAAGTTCGCGTTCGATCACTTGCTCCAGGATGCTCATCAAGCCGCGCACTTCTTCGGCCGGACGCCCCCAATTTTCAGTCGAGAAAGCGTAAATGGTGAGAATCTTAATGCCGTGCTTGACGCAGGCGCGCAAGATGCGGCGCAGATTATCGGTACCGGCGCGATGTCCCGCCAGGCGCGGCAGACCGCGAGCTTTCGCCCAGCGGCCGTTGCCGTCCATGATGATGGCTAGATGATAGGGGACCTGAGACTGAGAAGGTGCGGAGCTCATGCGGCTGCGAGGAATCTAGACCTCGCGGATCTCCTCTTCTTTGCGCTGGCTGATTTTCTCAGCCTGTTCCACCTGTTTATCGGTGAGCTTCTGCAGATCGTCGGTGGCGCGCTTGAGCTCGTCCTCCGACAGCATTTTTTCTTTTTCGTAATCGCGCAGATCGTTGTGGGCATCGCGTCGGACATTGCGCACGGCGATGCGCGCTTCTTCCAGGCGTTTGTGGACGATCTTGATCATGTCGTTGCGGCGCTCTTCACTCAAGCGCGGAATGGCGATGCGGATGAGCTTGCCATCGTCGGTGGGCGTGAAGCCCAAATCGGATGAGGCGATCGCTTTCTCAATGTCTTTAATCGAATGCACATCGAACGGCTTGATGGTTAGCAGCTGCGGCTCCGGTGCGGCGATGGTGGCGAGTTGTTCCAACGGCGTGGGCGTGTCGTAGTACATGACCATGATGCGTTCGACCAACATCGGACTGGCGTGGCCAGTGCGAATGCTGCGCAAGTCTAGCTCGAGCGCATGATTGGATTTGAGCATGTGTTCTTCGGCGGTTTTCAGAATATCTTTAGCAATATCGTCGGTCACGGTAATTTCTACCTCGAGACAGGATTAAATGCAGAGTGGTAGATTGATTGGGCTATTAGCAAGCGGATGTCATTTCAAACGGCAGCGGGGCAATCGCTTATGATCAGATTCGATTTTACCACGATTGGTGTCAATGGCGGTGGTCGGTACGCTGTGCGTCGATCGGTCAGCTACACCCACTATTATAATACGAATTGGCCTGAAAGGGGCAAGTCAAGCAGGCAGGCAGCCGAGTGTCAATTAGCGGATGATGGTGCCAATGGCTTCGCCCATCACGGCGCGTTCCAAACTGTGCGCCTGCCACAAATCCAGCACGAGAATCGGCATATTGTTGTCCATGCACAGTGAGATGGCCGTGGAGTCGATCACGCCGACGCGCTGGTTCAACGCATCGATGTAGGATAGCTCGTCATAGCGCTGGGCATCCGGATGAATCTTGGGGTCTTGCGTGTAGATCGCATCCACCTTGGTGGCTTTGATCAGAATGTCGGCTTTGATTTCCATCGCGCGCAGTGCGCCGGCCGAATCGGTGGTGAAATATGGATTGCCGGTGCCGCCGCCGATGATCACCACGCGACCTTTCTCCATGTGCCGAATGGCCCGCAATCGAATGTACGGTTCGGCGATCGCTTGCATCGAGATGGCGGTTTGAACGCGCGTGCCGATGCCAATGCGTTCCAGCGCATCTTGCAGCGCCAGCGCATTCATCACTGTCCCGAGCATGCCCATGTGATCAGCCGTGGCGCGATCCATGCCGTGCGACAGGCCATCTTTGCCGCGCCACAAGTTGCCTGCGCCTAAGACCAAAGCGATTTCAACGCCGAGGTCTTTGACCGCTTTGATTTTTGCGGCCAGGTCTTCTGCCATCAAGGGATTGATGCCGAAGCCGCCTTGGCCGGCCAGTGCTTCGCCGCCGAGTTTGAGCAGGATGCGTTTGTATTTTACGTCGGGCATAGTGATCTCGATAAAAATATTCAACGGGCAACGAAATTGTGTCGTTGCCCGTTCGGTGTAAGTTGAATTTTATTCGCCGCCCAACTCGTATCGAACGAACCGGCGCACGACAATATTTTCTTTCAAGTCGGCGATGCCCTGGGCTACCATATCGCCAATGGTCTGCTTGTCGTCCAATACATACGGCTGCTTGAGCAAGCAGACTTCCTTATAATAGTTATCCAGTTTGCTCTCGACGATCTTGTCCAGAATATTTTCCGGCTTGCCGGTTGAGGCCGCTTCGGCGCGAAACTCGCTCTTGAGTTTTGCCATTTCGTCGGCGGAGATGTCTTCCGGTTTGAGATACATAGGATGCGCCATCGCAATATGCTTGGCGATATTCTGAGTCAGCGTTTTGAAGCCGTCCGTGCGCGCGACAAAATCGGTCTCGCAATTCACTTCGACTAAGACGGCGACGCGGTTGTTGTGATGAATGTAATGCCCTACTAGTCCATCGCTGGCAGCTCGATCGGTTTTCTTGGCCGCCGCGGCCAAGCCCTTATCCTTTAACCACGCTTTAGCTTTTTCGAAATCGCCGTTGGTTTGCTCTAAAGCTTTGCGGCAGTCGAGAACGCCCGCGCCGGTTGCTGCGCGCAGGGTTTTGATGTTAGCAGCTGAAATGCCCACTTGAATTCACTCCGTGTAATTTTTGCGCTGAGCTTGACGAGCGACAGTCCAGCTGTCGCCCGAACCGGTTTACTCAAACTTGAAAAGACTTCCGAAGTGCGAGTGCGCTTCGGAAGTCAATAGGATGTTACGCTTGTTCGTCCAGGGATTCTACGCCAACCCCTGCGGTCTCAGTATCTTCAAATTCCAAACCGGCGCGCAGTTTGGCGAGAGTCGCTTCGCCCAGATACTTGTCATCGGCTTCGGCCGTGCCTTCGACCGATTCGGCCTGCGGCACTTCTTTGCGCATGGCCGCGCCTTCGAGCGCGGCATCCGCCATGCGGGCGACGATCAACTTGATCGCGCGGATGGCGTCGTCGTTCGCCGGGATGACGAGATCGATCGGGTCCGGATCGCAATTGGTATCGACCATGGCGATGACCGGAATCTTCAGCGCGTTTGCTTCTTTGATCGCGGTGAACTCGCGATGCACATCGATCACGAACAGCAGATCGGGCAGCTTCTTCAACTCTTTGATGCCGCCCAGGCGCAGATTCAACTTGGTGATCAAGCGATCGTAGTCGAGCGCTTCTTTCTTGGTGAGCAGTTCAAACTCGCCGTTCTCGCGCCGGCGCTCCAGCGCGTGGAGCGTGTCGATGCGCTGTTTGATCGTGCGCCAGTTGGTGAGCGTGCCGCCTAGCCAGCGATACGTGACGTGCGGCATGTTGGCGCGGACGGCTTCTTTGGCGATGGTTTCCTGCGCTTGCCGCTTAGTGCCGACAAACAAGACCGTGTTGCCGTTGGCCACGGTATCGCGGATCATGTTGAATGAATTTTCCAGCGAGGACAGAGTTTGCTGCAGATCGATAATGTGGATGCCGTTGCGCTCGGTGAAGATGAACGGCTTCATCTTCGGATTCCAGCGCTTGGTACGGTGACCGAAGTGCACGCCCGTTTCGAGCAGTGCCTTCATTGAAACAACAGCCATGGGTGATGCCTCCTAAAAGTTTTTCGTCCGTCCCGTTCAATTCGATCGAGAGCCGGTAGGCTGTAGGCTCCGGCACGCCTCGATCGATCCCGGTGACGTGTGAGATATTCGCTCGCGCGAATTCGAATGAGAGTATACCACAGCGGCATAAAGGCTGCAACTGAAAGTTTTTCAATGATTGAAGAAGCTATACCGAGTTGTTCAGTCGTGAGACAACATCGATGAAGTCGGAGAAGCGTTAATGATTGTAAGACGAGCTTGTCTAACGGCAGGTGGTTAAGCCGCTCACGATCATAGGCAAGTAACTCTACGGAAACCAGAACGACGCACAGACTAATTATGGCCTGCTTACTACGAGAGAAGCGAGTCGGCTGTAATCGCGGGCGGGTTAGGCGGCTCTTAGATTTTGCCATGTACTGCGAAAGTAAATCAGACTACCGAAGAACCATAGGCAGATAAATAAACTTCCGTATAGCATAAACCGAAATAGGTGCAGATGAGCCATAGTATGACCGCCACATCCAGTAGCCGCAGAATTCTTCCCCGTATACCTCAGCCGTCAGGATGGCTGTGCCGGTATATACAGCTTGCAAGATATAGGTAGATGTCACTGGTGCTGGTGGCCCCAAAATGGGCGATGAAATGTATTCGAATGTGGGGCGGGGCGTACCCGTGTGAATCAATCTCACAGAATAACCAGAGAATGAACAATCTACACTTGCTGTGTAAGTAAACGTCACCGTTGCGGTAAGAATCTCGCCTATTGCTATACTCCGAGTTGATGGCCACACAGTGACATTCATTATCACATTTTCTGGTGCCACCGATTCATCATGTGGCACATTTGATGATAAGGCTTGTGTACTCGCATTGACTATGCCTGTAATCAATGCAAGAGTGAGAATTAGGTATTTCGCTCCTGCTTGCATGTTAGTGGCCTTGGAACGATTCGCCTTGGCGGCCTAACTCCGTTTAATATCCCGTACAGTGGGTTAGACAGAAGTATTCCGCTTAATGGATTATAGACGGATTCATCTCGACCATTAGTATAAGCCCAAGTATATTCGTGTCAAGTTTTTCACGGTGAATTTTGAAATCGTCTACAGCGATCTCTGCTTGTTCTCACTTTGATGATTCCAGCTGCTCAATCGAACGTGATTAGCCGATCGGGTTTTGACAAGTCCCCAGATCGCAGGTATACTTCGCCCGCTTCATTAAATCGATCGATTGCTTGACCCAATCGTTCAAAATGCGGTATAATGTCGGTGAGCGGGCTAGAAGTTTTAGCCCGCGTGGCTTGCTTAGCGCCGACGTAGCTCAGCGGCAGAGCGTCCGCCTTGTAAGCGGAGGGTCGCGAGTTCAATTCTCGCCGTCGGCTCTGACGTTGATGAGTGGTCAGTGTTCAATAGTTAATTGGACAGGTATCCAAGTGGCCAAAGGACGCTGACTGTAAATCAGCTCGGCGATGCCGTTCGGGGGTTCGATTCCCTCCCTGTCCACTCTGAGGCAGTCATGTTGTTGAGCAAAGAATTGCTCAAAGATCTTTATCATGAACAAAAATTGTCGATGGCCCAAATCGCCAGACAGTTGGGCTGCTCGACGAACAAAGTCGCATATTGGATGACTAAGTATGGGCTTGCGCGGCGTGATATTCGTGAAGCGATTTATCAGTGGCACAATCCCGATGGCGATCCATTTCACGTCAAAACGATAAAGACAGAAAGAAGAACACCAACTGTTTTATCTGGCGCTGGGTCTGTATATTGGCGAAGGCCGGAAACGCGGACATGATGTTTCGCTATCCAATACCGATCCAAACGTGATGCGCGTGTTCCTGAAATTTTTGCGCGAAATATGCGGCGTCGATGAGACTAAGCCGTGGGCTTGGCTCAACATCTTTGACGACCAAGATTTATCAAAAGCACAAAGATATTGGCAAAGCGTGACGCAGCTGCGGAAATCGCAGTTCTACAAAGCCATCGTCCGCCCGCATCGAGGCGGTAGTTATTCAAACTTGAGCGCAAATGGCACAGTGACTGTTGGCTTGACCAACAGAAATTTGCGAGAGATTGTTTTGAAGTGGTGTGCCGAATATTTGCGAAAGTATAGTTAGAAGTTTGCCCACATAGCTCAGTCGGAAGAGCACGCGCTTGGTAAGCGCGAGGTCACCAGTTCGATCCTGGTTGTGGGCTTCTGAAAGTGAACGGCATAGGGATGTTGTTCTTTCGAAAAAATAATACATGCAGGATTGGCAGCCCTATGCCAATCTCTTCATTAACAATATGCTGTAACTGAAGGAGACGATTCCATGTCGAAGCAGCACTATGATCGCAGCAAACCGCACGTGAACGTCGGCACCATGGGTCACATCGACCACGGCAAGACCACCTTGACGGCGGCCATCACCAAGGTCTTGGGCCTGAAGAAACTGGCCACGTTCCGCTCGTTCGACTCGATCGACAATGCGCCGGAAGAAAAAGAGCGCGGCATCACGATCAACATTGCCCACGTCGAATACGAGACC
>JBGQGR010000192.1:0-6312 GCA_041497495.1 Anaerolineae bacterium
ACCGAGAGTCGCAAGCCAGTATCGGGAAGGGCTGAACGGCAAATGTGCCCTGAGTAGAAAGTTCGTGGGATGAGCGATGAAAGCCGACTGTCTTGGATAGAGACACTGCTGGTCAGGCGGTGAGGGTGAAGCCCGATCCAAATAGCCAGAGGGCTGAGCTGTCCCCGACACAGACTGCCAACACGGGCTAGAGGGCTAATGCAGTATCGGTGTCCTGACGTTTGCCGAACCGCCGGATGCGGACCCGCATGTCCGGTGGTGTGAGAGGGAGGGCGGGCGACCCGCTCTCCCTACTCGATTGGCCTCACCCCGATGAACAACAATCGCGGATGCGATCATGTTCCCTCTTCTGATAATTCGTGATCGTGTATCGGCAATTGGTGCGGTTGAATCATCAGGAGAGGGCAAAGCATCGCGTACGTGACCGATCACGACATGGGGAGGTCAAAAGATCGCTGGTGGAATCGATCGATGCGGGTGAGGGCAAAATAGTCAATCAAAACAAGCAGCCCGATCGCAGCCACGATCGGGTTTTCTTTTTCCTGATCCCTATTCCCTGCTCCCCGATTAACTAATCTCACGGTGTGCTGATCTGCGTTGGCGTATCCGTTGGCACAGGAACCGATGTGGCCATAGCGGTCGACGATAGCAGGATCGTCGTCGGTGTGGGTGAAGGCGGCACAGTCTTGTCGGTCGGTGTTGGCGTGGAGGTGCCCGTCGCGCTGGGCGTGATCGATGGCGGGATCGTCGTCGGCACAGCCGTCGCTGGCGGCGTAGGTGTATTGGTGCTCGTCGCGCCGGGCGTGATCGATGGCGGGATCGTCGTCGGCGTTATACTCGGAATGAAAGTGGGCGTGGCGGTTGGATAGATCCTAATCGGCGGAACGCGCAGCGCTTGTCCAACGTAAATGAAACTGCTGGTCAGGCAATTGGCCTGCCACAATTGATATAAAGAAATGTTGTAGCGCGCGGCGATGGCGGTGAGAGTGTCACCGGGGCGCACGATGTAGATCGCCCAATAATAGGGCGGATAGCACGGCGCTGTCGTCGCTGTTGGACTGGTGAACGGCACGTAGATCGTTTGCCCGACGGTGATAGTATAGTTCGATAAGCAATTCGCCCGTGCCAGCACAGTCGCATCAATGTTGAATTTTTGTGCGATGAGGAACAGTGTATCGAACGAGCCGACGGTATACGGCTGCCAACCGATCGGTGGTGGACAGCGGGTAGGTGTCGGCATCGATGTGCCGGTTGCAGTCGCGGTGGCTGATTGAGTGATGATCGGCGCAGCAGTTGCGGCATGGATCGTCGACACAGGTGTGTTGATCGGAGCAGTTGTTACGCTGGGCGTCACCGGAACGATCGGGGTTGGCGAAGTGCTCGGTTGCGCGATCGTATTGCGCCCCGAGAGCAGCACCGCTCCGGCCAGTGTCGCTATCACGATCGCGCCGATCGCCAGACCTTCGAGCAGTTGTTTGGATCGATTTGGAGTGTTCAAGTAAAATTCCCAATAATTTTACACGTCATGGCGAGGAGGCCGTTAGGCCGACATGGCAATCTCCTGATCGATCTTAAAATTGCTTTGCCGCCCGAAGGCCCTGCCTGCTTTGTGCAGGGTTGCGGCTCGCAATGACGTAAACTTAAAGAATGGGGCTCTCCACTTGCTCAGTCCGTGGATGGATCGGCAGGACAAACGTAAACGTCGAGCCATCGCCCATGACGCTATCGACCCAGATGCGGCCGCCCTGCGCTTCGACCAGTGCTTTGGCAATAGACAAACCAATGCCGGTTTCGCCGAGGCCTTGAATCAACGGATTTTCGGCGCGATACATGCGATGGAATGCGCGCTGTCGATCTTCAGTGGCGATGCCGCCGCCATGATCCGCGACGCTGAACAACAGATAGTCCGACATCTCCGGCTGCACCTGCGCCCGCACGATCACTTCACTCCCGTTCGGCGAGCACAACGCGGCGTTGGATAAGAGATGCGAAATGATTTGATGCAGACTGTCGCGATCGGCTTTCAATTTGGGCAGACCTTCGGCCAATTCGATGCGGATGGACAGCTCTCGATCGCGGAACACGGCCGCTGCGTTCATCACCGATTCTTCGATGACTTCCGAAACCTCGATCGATTCCGGCTCGATCTTGATCTGGCCGGTCTCGATCGCCGTGATGCCGATCAAGTCTTGCAGCATCGCATCCATGCGTTCGATGTTGGCTTTCACGCGCTGCAAGAACTGCCGCTGCATCGCGCCGAGGATGCCCACCGATTCGCCGAGCAGTAGATCGGTGTAACCGTTGATCGATGTCATGGGCGTGCGCAGTTCCTGTACCAATGAAGCCACGAGTTCGCGCTGATGATCTTCTTCCGGCAGAATGCTCGACGGTTCAGCGGCGAGAACCGGCCGCAGACTCAGATCATCTTGCAAGCGCACGATCTGCTGCTGCGCTTCTTTCAGTTCCTTCTCCAAACCCGATTGCAGCTGCGTCAGCCGATCGGTTTCCTGCGCGTGTTCTTGAAGTTCGCTTTCCAGCCGCGCGCGCTCGCCGGTTAATTGATCGGTGCGCTCTTGCCATTGGCTATGATCCGATCCGATCTGTTTGGCTTGCTCTTCGTGCATCTCCACCAATGCGGCCAGTTCATTGATGTGCTTCTGCTGCTGTTGCGACTGACTCGACGCTTGCTGCGCTTCCGTTTGAACTTTTTGTAAAGCGTCTTCAAGCCACTTGCGGCGTTGAGCTCCATCGGCCTCTTGCTGGCGCAGAGTGTGGCCCATTTCTTCGATGCGCCGCTCTAATGATTCGTGATGCTTGGCAGTCGTGAGCGCTGTCGCCAGATAATCGCACAACGGTCGCGCGCGCTGCGCGTCCGCGGCCGTCCACGCGCGGCTGCTTGTCGGATTGCCGAACAAGGCCACGCCCAACACCAATCGATCATCGACGAGTGGTACGATCAATAGCGGGCCGGTGACGTGCGAACCCACCAACGTGAATAGCTCGGCTAGTTCCGGTTGATCTTCGCCGGGCACGATCGATACCGGCCGACGGCGAGTGATGGCGCGTTTGATCGATGGCTGTTTATCGAGCGCGAAAGCGGGATTGGTGGCCGGTGCAGAGCCGGGCGAATAGATCGCGGCTAACTCGACCGAACCTGATCGCAATGACGGCAACCCGATAGCGGCCAGATCGGCGTTCATCGCATTCGCTAAAGCCGCCGTCGCTTGAATCAAAGACAGTTGTGGGTCTTTGCGGCTGGCAACGCGCTGCGCGGCTTCCAAGACGGGCGCGACGTTCGACGATTGATCGATCACGATCGGCGCAGGGCTGGACTCATCGCGCGTTTCGCCAAAAGCCACGCGGCGATAGATCGCAATCGCAAATAATGGATACGCGGCTAACTGTGCCAGCCACACCCAACCGGCGATGTGCGAAGTGGACACGGGGCTGATCAATTGCAGCAGATGACCGATCGATAACAACGCGAAGGCTGGTACCGTTATCCCCGATGATTCCTCTCGCCCGACGAACGCTCCGAGTGTTGCCAAGATTGCCAAAGCCACTGACCACGCCTGCCAAACTGTTTCTTGCGAAACGGTGTTATAAAACAAATTCGGCGTGATCGAAGTGTTGTACCACTGCAGCCCGAAGTACGCGTAAACGATTGTGCCCAACACCAAGTTGCCGAGCACAAACCCCAAACCCAGCTGCGCCCGATCGAGCAACAGCGGAACAAAAGCCCATGCTAAGAAGCCGAGACTCACTAAATCGATGTAGCGTTCAAGTGGCGGCGTGATCGCGCTCGATACGATGATATTCGGCGGAACACCGATCTGTCCGAGCAGCGCGACGATCATCATGATCGCGCGGCCGATCAGCAGCACAATCGCGGCAATCAGCGCTCGACGCAGCACGCGCGACCAGCCATATCGCCGCGCATGTCCAATCGTCATGCCGATGATCGCTTCCAGCGCGAAGAGGACGATCAGGTGATAGACCAGAGCGCCGGAACCGGTTAACAGATCGATCGCTTGTGTGAAGATGGGTAGCATACGCCGCTCGCCGACCGCGTCTTCGCGGTTGGTCAGAATGACATGACCTTTTGAACGATTATACAACTTTGGACACATCAGAGCAATTCAGGTCGCGTGACAGTTGGGTTAAGAATGTACCAGTTGAGAACTTGCGGTGAAACATTCACGCACATGGACTATAATTGCACCCAACCAATTTCAAACGGAGCGCAATTATGAAAGCGATCCTGTTTCATCAACACGGCAGCGCTGATGTTTTGCAGTACGAGGATTTTCCTACGCCGCAGCCCGTTCCTGGTCAAGTCTTAGTGCAGCTCAAAGCCGCGGCGATGAATCGCGTCGATATTTGGACGCGCGTTGGTTATCCCGGCTTGAAACTGGACATGCCCCACATTCTCGGCGCAGATGGCGCGGGTGTGATCGCGGCGTTGGGTGAGGGCGTGACGCAATTCAAGGCTGGTGATCGCGTCGTGATCAATTCCAATTTGAGTGATGGCACGTGCGAGTTCTGCATCGCCGGCCAAGATAATTTGTGCGTGAAGTGGAACTTGCTGGGTGAAACCGTGCGCGGCACGTATGGCGAATACATCGCGCTGTCTGATCGGAATGTGCTGACGATCCCGAACGATTTTCCGTTCGATCAAGCCGCGGCCGCTTCATTGGTCTTTCACACCGCGTGGCACAGTTTAATCGTGCGAGGTGGCTTGCAGGCTGGTGAGTCAGTATTGATCGTCGGATCGGGCGGTGGCGTGAACAGCGCTTCGATCCAGATTGCGAAATATGGCGGGGCAAAAGTGTACGTCGTCGCGTCGGATGCAGCGAGGGCCGATCGGGCGAAAGAGTTGGGCGCGGATGTGGTGATCGATCGATCGAAAGAGGATTGGTCGAAATCGATCTTTCAGTTGACGGATCGACGTGGCGTGGATGTGGTGGTTGACAACGTCATCGGTGGCACACTCCAATCGAGCCAACGGGCGGTCAGAAAAGGCGGCAGAATTTTAACCGTGGGCAACACCGGCGGACCGAAATTGGAATTCGATAACCGTTATATGTTTGCCAAACACATCGCCTTGATTGGTTCGACGATGGGCACGCGATCGGATTTTGCGCGGGTGATGTCGCTGTTGTTTGAAGGAAAATTCAAATCGGTGATCGATCAGACGTTCGCACTGAAGGATGCTCGCGCGGCGCACGAACGAATGGAACGCAGCGAGAATTTTGGAAAGATTATTTTGGTGCCATAAAGCGACTCAGTAGATCCAACTTTGCTCCCGCTGGATGAATAATCCAGCGGTTAGAACGGCGGATTACTCATCCGCCTTGAGCATGATTTTGGATCTAGTGAGACTCGAAGGGTTTCGCAAACCCTTCGAGTTTCTTACGGTGTCGGCGCTGAGAGGTTGAAGGTTGTGCCGAACTCATCATACACGATCAAAGATATGATTGAAAATCCGCCAGCCGTGCCAGTCAATGAAGCTTGATGCGGCAGGCCATCGGCGATGCCGACCTACACTTGGCCTGAACCTGTTACACTGACCCCGCCAATCGTCGCTTGCAAATCGTAACTCAGGACCAACGAATTGACGCCGTTGATCGATTCTGTGCCGACGAACGCGGCTTTCTTCAGACCGGCGATCAGCGCGGCGGCTAGATCGACTCGGGCTTGAAGGTTTGGCGGTAATTGCGAGGCGGCTGACCATTTGCCATTTAGCTTCATATAGAACTGATTGCCAAGTCGAATGGTTTCCTCGCCAGTGCTAAACGCAGCATGACTTTGATCGACGGCGTTGAGCTCGGCAACTCGATGAAGCGGCTGACCGGCGATGGTGGTGTCTTCGGTCACGCGAAAGGGATAGGCTGCGTTCAACTTATTGAATGCGCTGATGATTAGATCGCGCGCCTGGCTGGGCGTGAAAGTGGCCGCGACGGTTGGCGCCAGCGTCGGACTGGGCGAAGGTTCAGGCGTGTCGGTGTCATCGGGTGGTTCTTCAGTCGGTGTGGTAGTGTTCGGCGGAACGATCGTGCTGGCAGGTTGAGTCTTGACGATTACGGTCGAGACTTGTGCCTGCGGTGTTGGAGTTGGATTGCAGGCAGCGATCAGCAAGATGTTGATGATTAGCGCGGCGATCAATTTCGGCGTTGATAAACGATTGTGTTTCATGCGGGCCTCCTCGCTGAGTGTGATTGACAGATCGATGAGTGCGATCGAAACAACGAGAACCGAAAAGCGAAGCAGCCTTGCGAAGAAGAAAGAGCGGGTGATGGGATTCGAACCCAC